>JANMIH010000415.1:0-8158 GCA_031375685.1 Polaromonas sp.
TCAAACCTGACTACGCCGATGCCCACATCAACCTGGGCAACCTGCTCAAGGACAACAAACGCCTGCCCGAGGCTGAGGCGGCCTACCGGCGCGCACTGGAGATCAAACCTGACTGCGCCGAGGCTCACAACAACCTGGGTATTCTGCTGCAGGACTGCAAACGCCTGCCCGAGGCTGAGGCGGCCTACCGGCGCGCACTGGAGATCAAACCTGACTACGCCGATGCTCGCTTCAGCTTGAGCCTTCTCCTGTTGGCCCTGCAGCGCTACCATGAAGCGTGGCCGCTGTACGAGTCTCGCTTCGACCCGAAAAAAGAAAACGACGTCCGCAAGTTGCCCGATCTTTCCTATCCGCAGTGGCACGGAGAATCACTGGTCGGCAAGTCGCTGGTGATCTGGCCGGAGCAGGGGTTTGGCGATGTAATCCAGTTTGCGCGCTACGCGCCGTTACTCAAGGCACGAGGTGTCGCGCGCCTGACGCTATTTTGCGCGCCGCCCTTGGCTGCCTTGCTTGAAACGGTCGAAGGGGTGGATGCGGTAGTGACCGATCTGGCGCAAGTTCCCGCTCACGACTACTGGTCTTTTGTACTGAGCCTGCCGCTGCATTGTGCAACCACGGCAGACACCATTCCCGTGGCACCCATGCCGTATCTACACACGCTGCCCGAACGGGTGGCGCGGTGGCGTGATCGCCTGCCAGGCACAGGACTCAGGGTCGGACTGGTGTGGAGAGCCAGCTCCACGCACAAAAATGATCACAACCGCTCCTTGCCCGATCTTGTCAGTTTGCTGCCGCTCTGGTCGGTGCCCGGCGTGACGTTTATCAGCCTGCAAAAGGGACAGGGTGAGGAGGAAGCCTCGCATCCACCGTTAGGGCAAGCTATCGTGGCCCTGGGTGCGCAGATGCAGGACTTCGCGGATAGCGCCGCTATCGTGAGCCAGTTGGATCTGGTCATTTGCGTGGATACGGCCATTGCGCATGTTGCTGGAGCCTTGGGCAAGCCTTGCTGGGTTTTGCTGCCGTCCGTTAACACGGACTGGCGCTGGCAGCTAGAGCGAACAGATTCACCTTGGTATCCTAGTGTACGGCTGTTCCGTCAATCGGATTTGGAGGACTGGAGTCCGACGGTTGCCGAGGTGGCTCATGAATTGGAGGCTTGGGCTCAGGCGCGTAGCGCAGGCACCAGCGCTTGAGCATCACCGCATCGTCAACTAACTGAATGGTGGCCTCCGTCAGCTTGCACAGACAGACTCACCACGCATAAACCCGCCAACAAACCAGTCACACGTACACAGCACTTCATTTTAGTTCTCGCACGAAGTTTTTTCTAACTCCCCAGTTAAAACAGCGCGCAACAACGCGTAGGACTCGGCCTCATCTTGCTTGAACGGGGACGCCCGCTGAATAAACTGGTGCGATGATCAAAACACCCAGCATCCGCACCGGCCAAGCCCCCGCCGTTTTATCACGCAAAGTTTTCCACGAACGCTTCATGCAGTCGTTCATGGACCCGGCCTTCAAGCCCGAGGCCGAAGCCCTGGCAAGACTGGAGGCTGTGGCCTGGGATGCCTATGTCGAAGGCCGCAAGGCACCCGTTACCCGTAAAGCCGGGGCGGGCTATGCCGACCCTGACTACGACCTGTCGGTCGAATGGCTCAATACCAAAAAGCGGCTTGAAAAAGCACAAGCCCAGTGGAAGAAAAAAACCACCCCGTCACGTGTGCTGCTGATTTGCGGCTCCGCACGCAACGACGGCACGTGTCCGGGAGAAATATCCAAAACCTGGCGCCTGACCAACCTAGCTAAAACCACCCTGCAAAAAGCCGGCATCGAAGTCGATGTGCTGGACTTGAGCCTGCTCACCTCCAGCTATCACCTCAACATTCACCCCTGCAAGGGTTGTGTGTCCACCGCCATGCCGCTGTGCCACTGGCCGTGCAGTTGTTACCCCAACCATGCGCAGGGCCAAACCAGCGACTGGATGGCCGAAATTTACGAGCGCTGGACAGCCGCGCATGGCATCATCATCCTCACCCCGGTGTACTGGTATCAGGCACCCAGCCCTTTGAAGCTGATGATTGACCGGCTGGTCTGCGCGGATGGCGGCAACCCTGACCCCACCGCCACCCACGGCAAAACCCCCGCCCTGGCCAAAACGCTGGAACTCAAAGGCTGGGACTACCCCAAGCACCTGAATGGCCGCACTTACGGCGTGGTGGTGCATGGTGATGTGGCGGGCATTGAAGGCGTACGCCGCAGCCTGAGCGACTGGCTCGACTGGATGGGCTTGATTGATGCGGGCAGCCAAGCCAAACTGGACCGGTTCATCGGCTATTACGAGGACTACGCCACCAGCCACGACACGCTCGACAAAGACAAGGCCGTACAAGCCGAGGTGCGCAATGTGGCCAGCGCGGTGGCCCATGCGGTGGCAGCGCTGCGCCAAGGCAAGCTGTCGCAACCCGGCAAGGCACTGGTCAGGCCAAGACCCAAATAAACAGGGACCGCCTATAAAAAAAGACCCGCCTCTTGCGAGACGGGTCTTTCGGTCAATTCAGTCAAGCTGGCATGGATTTGCCAGCTTGAATTCAGGGTGCTTTGTCAGAAACAGGCGCTGGCATCGTCGTGTTGCCCGATTTCATTTTGGCATCACGGTTGGCCTTGTTCATGGCGCGGCGCTCGTCACGCATGCGCTTGCGCTCAGCGCTTGTGGTTGTTGTGCCGCCTGATTTGGCCACCTCGCCCGTGCCCAGCTTGCGTGGCTCGGTACCTGCTTCGGCTTTAACTTCGGCGCGGGTGATACCAGAAGTGTTGCCTTGCATCGCGCCCGACGTGTTGGGTTTGATCAACTCACCGGTACCGGCTCTGCGCTCGGCTGTGCCCGCTTCAGATTTGACGTCGGCACGGGTTGCTGCAGGTGTCTTGCCAGCCGTTGTACCTTGGATCGGTGTTCCTGTTGCTGGCTTGGCGGTCTCGCCTGTGCCCAGTTTGCGTTCACCGGTCGTGGCTTCAGCCTTGACTTCAGCGCGGGTTGCGGGTACCGCCGGGTTTTGCGCAGCGGCAAAACCAGAGGCCGCAAGCATGGCTGCCAAAAGCAGCGATTGGGTTGACTTGTTCATGTGATGATTCCTTTAATAAAGTGCAGGGGTGGCTCAAAACCTGAAAGAAGAACTTGCGAGTTTTGATGGGAGGCCCATTGGAGACCCCACTCATACAATTTAAGGTCGTGTGGTGTGCTTTTTAATCCGCAGATGCGCAAGATGCCTGTAGGACGCGGGCACAGCAAGGTGCTGTAAAGTCACGCAACCCAACACCAGCAACACAAAAATAACAAGTGGCTACGCGCTTTACAACCCTCACCCCCAGCGTTGCGCTGTCTGATCAGGTCGCAAGCGCCATTGAGGCTGAGATTCGTTCGTCCCGGCTGGTCGAGGGCGACAAACTGCCCACCGAAGCCATGCTGGTCAAACAGTTCGCTGTCAGCCGCACGGTCGTGCGGGAGGCCGTGTCGCGGCTGAAGTCGCTGGGGCTGGTGGAGACGCGTCAGGGCAGCGGTGCCTTCGTCAAGGCTGCGGGCTTTTCGCCGCTGCAGTTTGATGCGGGCTCAGCGGTGTCAAGGCGCGCGGTGATTCAAATGGTGGAGGTGCGACGGGCACTTGAGGCAGAGGTTGCATCGCTGGCAGCACAGCATGCCAGCGCTGGCGACATCAAAGCCATACAGCTTGCAGCCAAGGCGCTGGACCGTGCTGTCAAACAAGGCGGCGATGGTGTTGACGAAGACGTGGCGCTGCACCGCGCCATCGCTGACGCCGCGCAAAACCAGTTTCTCATCCGCACGCTGGACTACCTGCGGCAATTTTTGCAGGGCGCAACCCGCGTGACCCGCGCCAATGAGGCGCGCCGTGCCGACTTTGCGCAGCAGGTACAAGCCGAACACGAAGCCATCATCAACGCCATTGCGGCAGGCGATGCCACCAGGGCACGCAAAGCCGCCGCCCGCCACATGGACAACGCCATCAAGCGCATTGAGCAGGCCGACCCGTCTTTCTGGCAGCAAGAAGGCGTCAAGCTGGCCAGCCCACTGGTGACAAACAGCGTCCAGCGCTGACCCTTTTTTGCACCCCGCCAAGGGGACAAATCAGACTTTGAAACATGCCATAATTTGTATGACAACCTGACAAATACGGAGTCCCGAAACATGTTCAAAATCAATTTGCAGCGTCGCCAGCTCATCAAGGCCAGCGCCGCACTGACCGTCCTGCCCGGCTTTGCCCTCGCGCAAAGCTTTCCTGCCAGGCCCATCAAACTGGTTGTGCCCTTCCCGCCGGGCGGCCTGATTGACACCATGGCGCGGCTGATCGGCCCCCGACTGGCACAAGAGCTGGGTCAGGCCGTGGTAATTGACAACAAGCCCGGTGCGGGCGGCAATGTAGGCGCGGCTGAAGTCGCCCGCAGCACGCCTGACGGCTACACGTTGCTGATGGCCTCTCCCCCGCTGACCATCAGCCCCGCCCTGTACGCCGCCATGCCGTACAAGCCCGAGCAGATCATGCCGGTCGGCCTGATCTGCCGCGTTCCCAACGTGCTGCTGGTCAACCCCAAAAGCGGCATCAACACGGTTGCCGAGCTGCTGGCCAAAGCCAAAAGCCTGCCCGGCAAAATGAACTACGCATCCAACGGCAACGGCACGTCGCTGCATCTGAGTGCCGAGCTGCTCAAAAGCAGCACCGGCACATTCATCACCCACATCCCTTACCGGGGCGCTGCGCAGGCGGTGACAGGGCTGATCGCTGGCGAAGTCGACATGATGTTTGAAAACCTGCCGTCGGTGATTGGGCAAATTCAGGGCGGCACGGTCAAGGCACTGGCTGTCACAACCCGGACCCGCAACAAAACCATTGCCAACGTGCCAACGCTGGCAGAGTCTGGCCTGCCAGACTTTGACGTCAGTGCCTGGTACGGTCTGGCAGCGCCCGCAGGCACGCCTGCGGCCATCATCACGCGACTGGAGCAAGCCCTGGAGAAAGTCGCCCGCGATGTAGAAATGGTGCGCAACATGGAAACTCGCGGTGCCGATGTCAGCTTTCTGAACGCACAGGCGATGGGCGCTTTCATGACCGCAGACGCAGCCAAGTGGAAGCGGGTGGCCAGCTACGCAAAAATCACGCTGGGTTAAGCCATGACCGCAAAAGTTGGCCTGATTGGGCTGGGCGCGATGGGCAGCGGCATGGCGCAGTCGCTGCGCCGTGCCGGCTACAGCCCGTTTGTATTTGATGTGCGCAAAGAGGTGGCAGAGGCTTTTGCAGCCAGCGGCGGCACGGCTTGCGCGTCACCTGCCGAGCTGGCCAGTCAGTGCAGCGTGGTGGTGTCGGTTGTTGTCAACGCCGCGCAAACTGAAAGCGTGCTGTTTGGTGAACAAGGCTGCGCCAGCGCGATGACGCCCGGCAGCGTGTTTGTGATGTGCTCCACGGTGGACCCCAACTGGTCCATCGCACTGGAGGCGCGTCTGGCAGCGCTCGGTATTTTGTACATCGATGCGCCCATTTCTGGCGGCGCAGCGCGCGCAGCCAGCGGCGAGATGACCATGATGAGCGCGGCCAGACCCGAGGCTTATGCGATGGCCGAGCCGTTTTTGCGCGCCATGGCGGGCACGCTGTACAAGCTGGGCGACAAAGCCGGCGCGGGCAGCAAAGTCAAGGTCATCAACCAGCTGCTGGCCGGCGTCCACATTGCCGCTGCGGCAGAAGCGATGGCCCTGGGCCTGCGTGAAGGCGTTGATGCCGCGTCTCTGTATGAAGTCATCACCCACAGCGCGGGCAACAGCTGGATGTTTGAAAACCGCATGGCGCATGTGCTGGCGGCGGACTACACACCGCTGTCCAGCGTCGATATTTTTGTCAAAGACCTCGGGCTGGTACTTGACATGGCGCGTGCCAGCAAGTTTCCGCTGCCGCTGTCGTCGACCGCGCACCAGATGTTCATGCAGGCATCGACCGCAGGCTTTGCCAAAGAAGACGACAGCGCTGTAATCAAGATTTTCCCGGGCATTGAGTTACCCAAAAAGGCATAGCCCGGCGATGAGCAAAATTCACCTGGGCTGCATTGCCGACGACTTCACAGGCGCCAGCGACCTGGCCAACAACCTGGTGCGTGCCGGCATGCGCGTGGTGCAAACCATTGGTGTTCCCACCTCGCCTTTGAGCGCTGAGGTGGACGCAGTGGTGGTGGCCCTCAAGTCCCGCACCATTGCGCCGCAAGAAGCGGTCAGTCAGTCCCTCGAAGCGCTGAGCTGGCTGCAAACGCAGGGGGCCAGCCAGATCTACTTCAAATACTGCTCTACGTTTGACAGCACCGCGCAAGGCAATATCGGCCCCGTGACGGACGCCCTGATGGCTGCACTGGGCACTAGCTTCACGATCGCCACGCCAGCTTTTCCGGACAACAAGCGCACCGTCTTCAAAGGCTATCTGTTTGCGGGTGAGACGCTCCTCAATGAAAGCGGCATGCAAAACCACCCGCTCACGCCCATGACGGACGCGAACCTGGTGCGCGTGCTGCAGGCACAAACCCAGCGCGTGGTGGGGCTGGTCGACTACACCGTGGTGGCGCGTGGCGCAGATGCTGTGCGTGATCGCATTCAGGCACTCAAAGACGATGGCGTGGGCATCGCGATTGTGGACGCCATCAGCAACGACGACTTGATGCGCCTGGGCCCTGCACTCAAAGGCATGCCGCTGGTTACAGCAGGTTCGGGCGTGGCGATTGGTTTGCCGCAAAACTTTGGCATTGCGCCCTCTGCGCAAGCCAGCGTATTGCCCCAAGCATCAGGCTTGCAAGCCGTGGTGTCGGGCAGCTGCTCACTGGCCACCAACGCGCAGGTGCTGGCATTTATCAAATCTGGCTTGCCTGCCCTCGCCATCGACCCGCTAAGAATGGCCAGCGGCATTGACGTGGCTGCTGAAGCTTTGGCGTGGGCCGCGCCATTGCTGCAAAACGGCCCGGTGCTGGTGTATTCAACCGCTGAAAGCGCCTCCATCAAGGCCGTGCAAAAGCAACTGGGCGTTGAAGAAGCAGGCGCCTTGGTCGAGCGCACACTGGCCGCGATTGCAAAAGGATTGGTGGTTCTAGGCGTTCGTCAGTTGATCGTGGCCGGCGGGGAAACGTCGGGCGCATGCGTGCAAGCCCTTGGCATCACACAAATGCAGATCGGCCCGCAGATTGCGCCCGGCGTCCCGTGGTGTCATGCGTTTAGCGACGGGGTGCCAATTCACATCACCTTAAAGTCTGGCAACTTCGGTGGCAATGAGTTCTTTCTGGATGCTTTTAAGATGCTGGCATGAGCCTGTCAAGAGAATCCCAAGCCCGAGAAGACATCTGCCGTGTCGGCAAAAGCCTGTTTGACCGTGGCTACGTTCATGCCACGGCGGGCAACATCAGTGTCAGGCTGGACGATGGTTTCTTGATCACGCCCACCGATGCCTGCCTGGGCGTTTTAGACCCCGCAAAGCTGGCAAAACTGGATGCCAACATGCAGCAAACCAGCGGCGACCGTGCCAGCAAAACCATAGCGCTTCACGCCCGTATTTATTTGGCCACCGCACAATTCAATACCCCGGCTGGCTGCATCATTCACACCCACAGCACCCATTGTGTAGCGTTGAGTTTGCAATCGCACGACACAGAGCTGCTCAAAGCACTCACCCCGTATTTCGTCATGAAAGTCGGCCACGTGCCGGTCATCAGCTACCACCGCCCCGGCAGCCCGGCGGCTGCACAGGAGGTTGCCGACACCATCACGGCTTATGGCAAGCGCGGCACACCCCTTCGCGCTGTCATGCTGCCGCGCCTGGGGCCCAACGTGTGGGCTAACGGAGCGTTTGAAGCCATGGCCGTGCTTGAGGAGCTTGAAGAAACCGCCAGACTTGCCTGCCTGCAGCCCGGCACAGCGCCCTTGACGGACGCTCAGATTGAAGACCTTCGGCAAACATTTGGCGCGGTCTGGTAAGTCATATCAAACGAGATGCTATGGATGCCTCCCTGCCTACGGGCAAGGAAACGAGACTGCTGAACGCCAAGGGTATGAACAGCCGTCTATCGGGAAGGGAAACCTTGAGCAATCAAGGTGGATCCTCTGATGGATACGGCATCAAAGTGCCCA
>JANMIH010000456.1:0-4591 GCA_031375685.1 Polaromonas sp.
AGTTGTTGATTTCAAATGAGAAATCAACATATTTTGACTTCTTTGCCACGGATTCAGGTGAATGTCAGGAATCATCTCTGCGATGCCGTCCATCACATCTGCGCGGCTAAGTATTGTGCGGCCGTAGCTCATGAGTTGCGCCACGGTCTTGCCGTCACGCGCACCTTCCATAACCGCCGCGCTGATCAGCGCTATCGCTTCCGGGTAATTAAGTTTCAAGCCACGTGCCTTGCGTCGTTCGGCCAGCAGGCTGGCGGTAAAAATCAGCAGCTTGTCTTTTTCTCGCGGGGTCAGTTCCATGGGCAGTCTTTCAGGAAGCTTGTCTCAATAATTCTCATCAAATGCGCATGCAAAAATAATGCCACGCAAACTTTTCAACGATGATCTTATCGTGTCATGGAAGGGTGCAAGCAACACATTCCAAGAGCAGTTATAATCAAAGACCTGATACGCAACAGCGTTTTGAATCAAAGTTTCTTGCTTTTTAGGCCCACGCAGCCTCAAAGCCTACAAACAAAAACCACTTTTCCCGGTCGCATCGCTCCCAGCTTTGTACACACTTGTGGTTGTCCAGCATGATGTTACTCAGTGCTGTTGAATTGAAACCCCATCCCCGTTGATGAAACCGCACGCCTTGGGCTACGCAAGACGTTTATTTTTAAGCATTGGTTTGCCAATGCGCCCGTCTACACACCCGCTATTTAAAACAGGGTGAAGACTTTTTAGTATTGATTTTTATGATGATTTCCAACAACACTTCGCCCACCAAAATGGCGATTGGCAAATACCTGGTTTCTCCACTGGCCAAGCCGCACGGCGAAGGTCGTTTTGCCGCATCGGTGTCGATTCGCTCCGGCAAAGGCAGCGCCACGCACGACCGTGTGATGCGCTTTCCCACCCTGTTTGACAGCGCGGCTTCTGCTTTGCACTACGCCACGGAGCATGCGCTAGGCTGGATCAAGGAACGCAGCACACCGGCCTGCGCTTGAGTTTTTTGATTTCAGCACCTAATTTTCGAGGACAATACAGGAATGGCAAAAGAAGAATTGATTGAAATGCACGGGCTGGTAGACGAAGTCTTGCCAGATTCCCGTTTTCGCGTCACGCTGGACAATGGCCACAAACTGGTGGCTTATACATCCGGCAAAATGCGCAAAAACCACATCCGCATCTTGGCGGGCGATCAAGTGTCGCTTGAGTTGTCGCCGTACGACTTGAGCAAAGGCCGCATCACCTTCAGGCATATCGCAGGCCGTGGCCCTGGGCCAGGCGCTGGACCAGGTTCAGGTGGCGGCGCCCCTCAGCGCGGCTCACGCTAGTTTTTCCTGTTTTCAACAAAGGCCCTTTACAGGGCCTTTTTGCATTGTGTACGTTACGCTTGTTCATGAAAGGAAGTCGCATGAAAAAAATCTTCGGTATTTCAGTGCTGTCGCTGCTGGCTGTTGTGTCATTGTTTTTTGTCGTGACCCGAGCAGGCGCACAGCAAGTCGGTGAGGTCAGCACCGTCTTCAAGCTTCTTAGCCCAAACGACAAAATCGTGGTCGATGCTTATGACGACCCGAAGGTGGCGGGCGTGACCTGCTATGTTTCGCGCGCCAAAACAGGCGGCTATAAAGGTGCGCTGGGTCTTGCAGAAGACAAGTCTGAAGCGTCAATTGCCTGTCGCCAGACCGGGCCGATCACTTTTACGAAACCACTCGAAGCCCAGGAAGACGTGATGAGCGAGCGTATTTCACTGGTCTTTAAAAAGCTCAGGGTGGTACGCATGGTCGACGCGCCAAGAAATACCCTGGTTTACCTGACTTATTCAGACCGCCTGATTGAAGGCTCGCCGCAAAACAGCGTGACGGCTGTGCCAGTTGATAGAGCCAACAAGATACCCGTCAAATAGAGCCGCTTATCAAGGTGAGCTTTACTTGATATTTACGTCAACGCTTGCAAGGCGAAATCAACTGGAAAAGCGTCAAGCAATAATCCGGTTGAGTCAAAATTTTCTGAGGATTTTTCGATGAACCCGCCAGACGAAGCACAGCCTTCAAGCCTAGACAGGCCAGAAACACCAGTGCGCAAACCACCTTTGAGCAGGCGTGGCAAATGGATCGGTTCGCTGGTTGCTGTTGTGTTGTTAGCGGGTTTGGGCATGCTGACCTGGCATCTGACCCGACCCTCCACCCTGTTTGCAACGCCTGCCAGTGGCGGGGGTAGCCCCCCTGTGCCTGGCGGACCCGGTGGTGGCGGTGGTGGCCGAGGCGCCAGCACTGTCGGTGTGGCTACTGCTGAGCGGGCCAGTATTCCTGTCACCCTCGACGCTTTGGGTACGGTAACGCCTCTGGCGACCGTCAAGGTCAAGCCGCAGGTGTCCGGCGTGCTTGAAAAAGTTTTGTTCAAAGAAGGCCAGATGGTACGTGCTGGCGAGCTGCTGGCCACGATTGATGCGCGCCAGTTTGAGCTTGCTTTGGCCCAGGCCACCGGTCAGCGCCAGCGAGATGCGGCGCAGCTCGAAAGCGCGCGTGTCACGCTGGAACGATTCAAAACACTCTTGAGCCAGGACTCGATTGCCCGGCAAGAAGTGGACTCACAGGCGGCACTCGTCAAGCAGCTTGAGGGCACGGTGATGGTTAACAACGCTGCCGTGGGTGCCGCGCAGCTTAATTTGAGCTACACCAAAATCACTGCCCCCATCAGCGGCCGGGTGGGTTTGCGCACGGTGGATGTGGGCAACACCGTGAGCCCCAGCGACGCCAACGGCGTGGCCGTCATCACGCAGGTCATGCCGATGGACGTGGTGTTTGCCGTGCCACAAGACCGGGTCAGTGATGTGCTGAACGCGGCCAAAACAGACATGCAGGTGTTGGCGCTGGATCGAACCCGCACTGGCGTGCTTGGCAGTGGTACGTTTGCATCACTCGACAACCTGGTCGACACCACCACAGGAACGGTCAAAGCCAAGGCACGCTTTGCCAACAATGACTCTGCCTTGTTTGCCAACCAGTTTGTCAATGTCCAGTTGCGCATCAAATCCATTGACAACGCTGTTGTGGTGCCGGTTGCGGCGGTGCGTTTGGGTGGCAGCGGTGACTTTGTGTTTGTGCTCAATGCGGCAGAACGTACCGTGTCAATCCGGCCCGTGATTCGCGGCCAGGCAACGGGTGAAAAAATTGTGATTGCGTCCGGCCTGAAAGTGTGCGAGCAGGTGATCACCGAGGGTGCAGATCGACTCAAAGAAGGTTCGCGCGTCACGCTCGCCGGGGACGCACCGCGTGGCGGTGGCCGCAGGCCGGGTGCCAGTGCAGCCGCACCAGGGGCTGCGCCATCTTCTGCCAGTGGTGCATCATTGCCGCCGCCAGCTGCATCCACTGATAAGACTGCAACTGCCAGGGGTGCAGTACCTGCGATGGTTGCACCCGTTGCACCAGCCACACCAGGTATTTCGCCGCCCGCAGCGCCAGCCGTCAAAGCGCCCCCTTTGCCCACACCAGAACAGCGTCTGCGAATGCTGGAACAAGTCAAAGACGACCCGGAAGCCCTGGCGCGTCGCAAGCGGTTTTTTGAGCTGCTTGACAGCGGTGACCCAGACGCTCTGGAACGCTGGAAGGGCGTTGTGCAGCGCAGACAGGGCGGCGGCCAGGGTGGTGGCGAGCGACCCGCACAATGAGTCCTTCGCGTCCGTTTATTCTGCGCCCGGTCGCGACGTCGCTGCTGATGCTGGCCATCGTGCTGGCCGGGTTGCTGGGGTGGAAGTTTTTACCTTTGGCCGCATTGCCTCAGGTTGACTATCCTACGATTCAGGTGCAAAAGCTGTACCCCGGTGCCAGTCCTGAGGTCATGGCGCAAACCGTGTCAGCCCCGCTGGAGCGCCAGTTTGGCCAGATGGCTGGTCTGCAGCGTATGAGCAGTACATCGGCAGCAGGCGTGTCCATCGTCACGATACAGTTTGGCCTGGGTCTAGCGCTGGATATTGCCGAACAACAGGTACAGGCCGCTATCAATGCGGGGGCTTCATTGTTGCCCGCCGACTTGCCCGCACCACCCGTGTATGCCAAGGTCAACCCGGCCGATGCGCCCGTGCTCACGCTGGCCATCACGTCAGACACGCTGCCGTTAACGGAAGTGCAAAACCTCGTCAACACACGATTGGCCTTAAAGATCAGCCAGGTCAATGGCGTAGGTCTGGTCACCCTCAGCGGGGGTCAGCGGCCTGCCGTGCGCATACAAGCCGACATACGCGCGCTGGCATCGTATGGATTGGGGCTGGATGCTTTTCGCACAGCGATTGCCGCAGCCAACGCCAATGCCGCCAAGGGCAGCATTGACGGGCCGAGTCGGGCTTACACCATCAATTCAAACGACCAATTGGTGGCTGCGCAGGACTACAAGAATCTGATCATTGCCTACCGCAATGGTGCGGCGGTGCGGGTTGCCGATGTGGCGCAGGTAGTCGATGGTGCGGAGAACGTCAAGCTGGGTGCCTGGAGTAATCTCAAGCCAGCGATTATTTTGAATGTGCAACGCCAGCCCGGTGCCAACGTGATCGCCACAGTCGATGCCATCAAGGCACGCCTGCCCGAGCTGCAGTCCGGCTTGCCAGCAT
>JANMIH010000585.1:0-2024 GCA_031375685.1 Polaromonas sp.
GATGACGCTATGCACCCGATTGCACCGCGCCCAACCTGCCCAGCCGCGTTGATCCGCCTAGCGGGCAGGAGCCCGCGTCGTTGTCCCGCCTTGCTGGGCACGCCGGGCGCGGCACACTCGGGCGCATCCAACTGCTTTTTCTAGGTTGAACCGACAGGAGTACGCATGAACTCTACACCCGCATCCAGCCATCTGCATACCGTTCGCGTCTGGGACCTGCCGACACGGGTTTTTCACTGGGCGCTGGCACTGTGCATTGTGGGGCTGATCATCACGGCCAACGTGGGTGGTAATGCCATGGTGTGGCACTTTCGTCTGGGGCTGACAGTGCTGGCGCTGCTGCTGTTCAGGCTGGTATGGGGACTGGTGGGTGGACGCTGGTCGCGCTTTGCGGCATTTATTTATTCACCACGCAGCATCATCAACTACATCCAGGGTAAGGGCAAGCCAGAGCATTCGGTGGGCCACACGCCGACCGGGGCGGGTTCGGTGTTTGCGCTGCTGGCCATTTTGTTCGCTCAGGTGGGCAGCGGCCTGATCAGTGATGATGAAATCGCGTTTGCCGGCCCGCTGACGCGTTTTGTCTCGGGTGTCACCGTCAACCTGGCCACCAATTATCACAAGAACATTGGCAAGTGGATCATTTTGGCGCTGGTGGTATTGCACATTGTCGCGATTGTGTTTTACCTGCGCAAAAAACAGAACCTGATCAAACCGATGCTGCATGGCGACAAGCAGCTTGAAGTGGTGGTGCCTGCGTCACGTGACGATGCGGCGTCGCGCATCACAGCGCTGGTCATATTTGGTATTTGCATTGCTTTTGTGATGTGGGTTTCTCGTCTGGCTGTATGAAAGGCTGGACAATCAGGCGCCATGTGTTTGATTCGTTTTGCTTCTGTTCTTTTGCGCCGCCTGGTGTTGGCAAGCGTTGCAACCTGCCTGAGCAGCACCCTTGCGTGGAGCCAGGTTTGCGTCAGCCCCCAAAAAGACGGTGACAAGACCACCGCGGGCGTGGGCGAAGTTGTTAACGGTTACTACACACCTGCCAACGGTACCTATTCGGCAGGCACAACTCCCACCATTGCATTGAGCAACGCCAGGGGGGCATCAGGCGCTTTTGCAGTGGGTGACATGGCACTCATCATCCAGATGCAGTGCGTGAATATCAACCAGACTGACACCGACAGTTATGGTGATGGCACGGCGGGCTTTCCCGCTTCGGGTTACGCAGAACCTGCGGGCACCTGCCGGGCAGGAAATTACGAATATGTTGCTGCGGGTATCGGCACCACACCCGCCAGTTTTGTCGTTGGTGCTGCGTTGCAAAACACCTATGTTCAAGCCGACCCCACCTTTAACAGCACGCGGCGTAGTTTCCAGATCATCCGTGTGCCGCAATATGCCAACCTGACGCTGGGCGGCCAGCTCAATGCTGCCGCCTGGGACGGCTTGAACGGCGGCGTGATTGCGGTGGATGTGGCCAAAACCACCAACTTTGCCGGGCAAACCATTTTTGCTGCTGCCCAGGGCTTCAGGGGCGCAGGCGGCAGGCCCAGCGTCGTGAATGGTATTAACCCGTTTCGTTACAACGACGGGCCCGGGGTGTCACACGCGGGCAAGGGGGAAGGTATTGCGGGCACGCCACCACTGCTGTTTACCGACACCTCGCCCTTCAGCCGGGCCGACGACGCCGGTACTGTTGTGACGAACACGGGTACTTTGTACGGCTACCCTGGCGGTACTGGGACTGTTGCCAACTTTAACTTTGCCAAGGGCGCACCTGGCAACGCGGGCGGCGGCGGCACTTACCGGGATGGTAATTACCACAATGGCGCAGGTGGCGGTGGCGGCAATGGCGGCGCCGGTGGGCGCGGCGCATTCGGCTGGCGCGGTGATGGCTGGGCGGGCGTAGCTGCTGACTACGCCAACATTGTTGCCATCACCGGGGGCAACCTCGCCGCTTTTGGCGGATCGGCTTTTGGCGGTGCGGGCGTGTCACGCGTCATCATGGGCGGCGGCGGCGG
>JANMIH010000045.1:0-9555 GCA_031375685.1 Polaromonas sp.
TACCTGCACCAGCAAGGCGTGACGCGTCTGGATGTTGTTAACTTTATTGCCCACGGCATTAAAAAGAGCGACCCACCCGAGCCCGCCAAGGCTGGTGAAAGCGCCGCCGAAAACGAAGAGGCTGGCGCTGAGAAAAACGAAAAGCAGTCGCCACTGGAGCAGTACACGCAAAACCTCAACCAGCTTGCCAAGGACGGCAAGATTGACCCGCTGATTGGCCGGCATTTTGAAGTCGAGCGTGTGATTCAAATCCTGTGCCGCCGCCGCAAAAACAACCCTCTGCTGGTGGGCGAAGCGGGCGTTGGCAAAACCGCGATTGCCGAGGGCCTGGCCTGGCGAATCACCCAGAAAGATGTGCCTGAAATTCTGGCCGAAGCACAGGTTTATTCGCTTGACATGGGCGCTCTGCTCGCCGGTACCAAATACCGGGGGGATTTTGAGCAGCGCTTGAAGGGTGTGCTCAAGTCTCTCAAAGACAAGCCGAATGGCATTTTGTTCATTGATGAAATTCACACGCTGATTGGTGCGGGTGCAGCTTCTGGCGGTACGCTGGATGCGTCCAATCTGCTCAAGCCCGCGCTCAGCTCGGGTCAGCTCAAATGCATTGGTGCGACCACCTTCACGGAGTACCGCGGTATCTTTGAAAAAGACGCTGCGTTGTCACGCCGCTTCCAAAAGGTGGATGTGGTTGAGCCGACCGTGCAGGAAACGGTGGATATCCTCAAAGGCCTGAAGTCCCGCTTTGAAGAGCATCACAGCGTCAAGTACGCCGTAGCTGCCTTGCAGGCAGCGGCTGAATTGAGCGCCAAGTACATCAACGACCGCCACCTGCCCGACAAGGCGATTGACGTGATTGACGAAGCCGGTGCTGCACAGCGCATCTTGCCGCCGTCCAAGCGCAAGAAAATCATCACCAAAACCGAGGTCGAAGAAATCGTCGCCAAGATCGCGCGCATTCCGCCTGCCAACGTGTCCAACGACGATCGCGGCAAGCTCAAAACCCTTGAGCGTGACTTGAAGAGCGTCGTTTTTGGCCAGGACAAAGCCCTCGATGTGCTGGCCAGTGCCGTCAAAATGGCGCGCTCTGGTTTGGGCAAGGACGACAAGCCCATTGGCTCCTTCTTGTTCAGCGGCCCGACCGGTGTGGGCAAGACAGAAGCCGCCAAGCAACTGGCCTACATCATGGGCATTGAGTTGATCCGTTTTGATATGAGCGAGTACATGGAGCGCCACGCCGTCAGTCGCCTGATCGGCGCGCCACCGGGCTATGTGGGTTTTGACCAGGGCGGTTTGCTGACCGAAGCCGTGACCAAAAAACCGCATTGCGTGCTGCTGCTCGACGAGATTGAAAAAGCCCACCCGGACATCTTCAATGTGCTGCTGCAGGTGATGGACCACGGCACGCTGACCGACAACAACGGGCGCAAGGCCGATTTTAGAAATGTCATCATCGTCATGACCACCAATGCCGGTGCCGAGACCATGAACAAGGCCACCATCGGCTTTACCAACCCGCGTGAGGCGGGTGACGAGATGGCCGATATCAAGCGTTTGTTCACGCCAGAGTTCCGTAACCGTCTGGACGCAACCGTCAGCTTCAAAGCATTGGACGAAACAGTGATCCTGCGGGTGGTGGACAAGTTCTTGCTGCAGCTTGAAACTCAATTGGCTGAGAAAAAGGTCGAAGTCACCTTCACCGACACGCTGCGCAAGTACCTGGGCAAGAAGGGTTTTGACCCGCTGATGGGCGCACGCCCGATGCAGCGGCTGATTCAAGACACGATTCGTCGTGCTCTGGCTGACGAGTTGCTGTTTGGCCGCTTGACAGACGGTGGCCGCCTGACGGTGGACATGAAAATTACCACCAACGAAAAAGGCGTGGAAGACGGTGAAGTGCTGCTGGACATTCAGCCATTGCCGAAGAAAGAGGGCAAAGTCAAACCTGAAGCGGAATCGGCTGAAGCCAGTTGATTTTGATCTGAAGTCGTTAAAAAGCCGTTAGCATGACGCTAGCGGCTTTTTTTACGACGCTACAATTTAAGGAGCTGCTTGCGCCCGTATTCATTGCTCTAGAGCCCTATTTGATGCCTAAAACAAGCTAAAAAACACCCAAAATATGGCTGCACACACCTTTTTATGGTACGACTACGAGACTTTCGGCTTGAACCCCAGGCGCGAGCGGCCTGCTCAGTTTGCAGGGATCCGTACCGATGCCGAGCTCAATGAAATCGGTGATCCGGTCATGCTGTACTGCCAGCCAGCCAACGACTACCTGCCTGACCCTGAGTCCTGCCTGCTGACGGGTATCACCCCGCAAGTCTGCCTGGCGCGCGGCGTGCCGGAGCATGAATTTGCAATGCGCATTGAAGCGCTGCTGGCCGAACCCGGCACGATTGGTGTGGGCTACAACACGATTCGCTTTGACGATGAAGTCACGCGCCACCTGTTTTGGCGCAATCTGATAGACCCCTATGCACGCGAGTGGCAAAACGACTGTGGCCGCTGGGACATTCAGGACGTGGTGCGTATGGCTTATGCACTGCGGCCAGACGGCATCCAGTGGCCGATAAAACCCGATGACCGCAAACCAGACGACCCAACAGCCACGCGCCCCAGCTTCAAGCTCGAAGACCTGGCGCGCGCCAACGGCCTGCTGCACGAGGCTGCGCACGATGCACTGTCTGACGTGCGGGCCACCATCGCTTTGGCGCGGCTGGTTCGCTCCGCCCAGCCCAAGCTGTTTGAGTTTTGCCTGAGCCTGCACAAAAAAGACCGGGTGGCGGCAGAGCTGGGTTTTCCGGCCAGCCCGCAGTCAGCACAACCGTTTTTGCATGTGTCGGGCATGTTCCCGCCGGAGCGCGGCTGCCTGGCCGTCATGTGGCCCCTGGCGACGCACCCGAGCAACAAAAACGAGGTGCTGGCCTGGGACCTGTCGCAAGACCCAAGTGAGCTGCCACTGCTTGATATCGACACACTGCGCCAGCGTTTGTTTACCAAGCAGTCTGATTTGTCAAAAGGTGTACAGCGCCTGCCGATCAAATCGGTGCATTTGAACAAGTCACCCATGGTGGTAAAAAAGCTCCAAACCCTGACTGAAGAGATGGCCGCCAAGTGGGGCATCGACATCCCTGCCGCGCTGGCCAATGCTGAAAAAGCCCGGGCACTCCCCGACATGAGCGCTATCTGGCCCGAGCTCTTCAATCGCCCCAAAATGCCCGCGCAAGATGTGGATGAAGACCTTTACGGCGGCTTTGTCGGCAATGCCGATCGCCGCCGCCTGAACCAGTTGCGAGAGTTGTCACCCGCAGAGCTGGCCGTCAGCCGGGTCGGCTTTGACGATGACCGCCTGGCTGAGCTGGTGTTTCGTTACCGGGCACGCAATTTTGTCGAATCACTCAATCCGGATGAACTGGCGCGCTGGGAAGCGCATCGCGCGTCAAGGCTGCTGGAAGGCGAAGGCGGCGCGCGCAATCTCGATGCCCTGTTTGCCCGGATTGATGTACTGGCTGAAACCGCCGATGAACGCGGTGAAGCGATTTTGGGCACGCTCTACGACTATGCGGAAATGATTGCACCTGAGCCGGGCTGATCGCGACTGGCTTTCTACCGCAGCATCCCCAGCGCAAACGGCAGGCTCAGCACCCCCAGCATCGTTGACAGCGTCACCAGCCCCGCCACATAGCCACCGTTGTAGCCCATGCGTGCGGCCAGCACGTAGGCGCTGGATGCGGTCGGCAAGGCTGAAAAAGCCAGCAAGATGGTGGCTTGCGGTAAAGACAGGTTAAAAAGCCGAGAAAGACCCAGCGCAACGATGGGCAAGATCAAATGCCGTATCGACAGCACCGCAATCGCCAGGGTTTTGGCTTGCGACAAGTGGCCCAGTTGCATGCCCGCGCCAGCAGCCATCAGCCCCAATGCCAGTGATGCTGCGCCAATGCGGGTGACAGTGGGCTCCAGCCACACGGGCATCGTAAAGCCCAGCAAGTTAGCCGCCAGACCGGTGGCTGTGGCAATGATCAATGGGTTGCGCAGCAGCTGAGGCAAAAAACCACTTTTTGCGTGCCGCGCCATCGGCCACACCGCCGCCACATTAAAAAGCGGCACACACACGCCAATCAGTACTGCGATCATCAGCAGCCCCTCGGGTCCGGCCAGTCTTTCAGCCAGTGCCAGGCCAATGAATGAATTGAAGCGAAAGGCTATCTGGGCGCTGGCGGCATGGTTTCGCTTGTCAATATGCTTGCCCAGCCATGGCAAATACGGCAGGCAATAAGCCATGGCGATGCCCGCCACGCCCAGCAACAGCCCGGCACTGATCAGACTGGATGCGGCCACCAGATCCAGTGGGCTTTTGACAATCGAATGAAACAGCAGCACCGGGAACAAAAAGAAATACACCAGACTTTCAACCTGCTCCCAAACGGTGCGGTTGAGCGCGGTGTAGCGGCAAACCAGGTAACCGCAAATAATCAGAGAGAAATCCGGAAAGAGAAGTTGAGCGTAATTCACCCTTCAAGAATAACGGTTTTTGCGCGCGATTCGGGTTAGCCCTTATGCGTATTCCACAACTTGCAGGAACGCATCTTGCACGTAAGATTCAGACTGTTTTTACTTGGAAGGATTTGAATATGCAACGTCGCTCGTTTTTCGCCCTGTCAACCCTGTCGGCTTTGTTGCTGGCATCCAGCAGCGCTGTGATGGCGCAGGCCTACCCCAACAAGGTTATTCAGCTGCAAGTGCCCTTTGCACCTGGCGGCACGACGGATCTGATCGCCCGCATTGTGGCCGAGCCGCTGGGCAAGGCACTGGGTCAATCAGTGGTGGTGGTCAACAAGGCGGGCGGCGGTGGTGTGGTGGGCGCGGCTGAAACAGCACGCGCGGTGCCAGACGGTTATTCATTGGGCATGGCCACGGTGTCAACCACTGCAGCCAACCCGGCCATCAACCCCAAAATGCCGTACAACGCCGAGACTGATTTCACCCCCATCATCAACATTGCGGCCACGCCAAATGTGATCGCGGTACATCCCAAGTTTCCTGCAACCAATTACAAAGATTTTGTCGCAGTACTTAAAAAGTCGCCAGGCAAGTATTCTTACTCGTCGTCCGGCACGGGCGGTATTGGTCATCTGCAAACCGAGTTATGGAAGGGCCTGGCGGGTGTTTTCGTCACGCACATTCCCTACAGTGGCGCCGGCCCTGCGCTGCGTGACACCGTAGGCGGTCAGGTCGAAATTATTTTTGACAATGTGCCTTCGGCATTGCCGCATTTCACGGCCAAGCGTTTGATACCGATGGCGGTGGCTGCGCCCCAGCGCCTGGCTGCGTTGCCTGATGTGCCTACGTTCAAGGAGTTGGGTCTGGAGCCTGTCAACCGCATGGCCTACTACGGCATTCTGGGCCCCAAGGGTTTGCCGCGTGACGTGGTTGACAAGGTCAACGCCGCCATGCGCAAGGTGCTGGAAGACCCGGCCGTGCGCAAGCGGATTGAAGACACCGGCTCGGTTGTCCTGGGCAACACGCCCGAGCAATTCGCCCTGCAAATGAAAGACGAGCTGGCGGTGTACCGTAAAGTGGTGGAGACGGCCAAGCTCAAGCTGGAATAAAGCCGCTTGGCATCCATTTTAAAAGCCGCTCTGAACCAGCGGCTTTTTTGTTATCGTTGGCTGATGCACACTTCAAGCCAGGCCAGTATTGACAGCTTCATTGATGCGCTCTGGCTGGAAGACGGCTTGAGCAAAAACACCCTGGCAGCGTACCGGCGCGACCTGTCTTTGTACGCCAGCTGGCTGGCTGAAAAGGCGCAAGGCAGTCGCGCCCTGGATACGACAGTTGAGGCCGATTTAAACGGTTACTTTTCAGCCCGGCACAGCACCACCAAAGCCACGTCTGCCAACCGCCGATTGACTGTGTTCAAGCGCTATTTTGCGTGGGCGCTGCGTGAAAAGTTCATCAGCGCCGACCCGACCCTGAAGCTGCAATCAGCCAAACAGGCCATGCGTGTCCCCAAGCTGATGAGCGAGGCGCAAGTGGAGGCCTTGCTGGCCGCGCCCAGCGATGAAACGCCTCTGGGCCAGCGCGACCGCGCCATGCTGGAGCTGATGTATGCCAGCGGCTTGCGCGTCAGTGAACTGGTGGGCCTGAAGACTTTTCACCTGAGCCTGAACGAAGGCGTGTTGCGCGTCACGGGCAAAGGCAACAAGGAGCGGCTGGTGCCGTTTGGCCAATTGGCGCGAGAAGCCATCGTCTTGTACATCAAAGAAGGCCGGCCAGCTATTTTGAAAGGCCAGCAAACCGATGATCTGTTCGTCACCCACCACGGCCACGCCATGAGCCGGGTGATGTTCTGGATGCTGGTGAAAAAGTATGCGCTGGCAGCCGGCATCACATCACCTCTTTCACCGCACACCCTGCGCCATGCCTTTGCCACCCATTTGCTCAACCATGGGGCTGACCTGCGCGCGGTGCAAATGTTGCTGGGGCATGCTGATATTTCAACCACCACAATTTACACCCATGTGGCGCGCGAGCGGCTGAAGAAGATCCTGCATGACAACCACCCCCGTGGGTGAGTATGCGTGTGAGTCTGTTCAGTCGGTCAACAGCGCCAGTTCAGCGTCTTCAAAGCCCGCCTTGCGGCGCGCCGCCAGATTCAGCGGCCCCTTGATGCGCGGCGCGTCGTACTGTTTGGCCAGCACGGCATAGTGCGCCACCGGGTCCAGCCCGCGCTGCGTACACAGGTGGCGATACCAGTGGTTGCCAATGGCCACATGGCCAACCTCGTCGCGCAGAATCACATCCAGGATATCGACCGCCCGCAACGCATCGGGCGTTGCCACCTTGCGCAGTTTGGCCTGCATGGGCGGGGTTGCGTCCAGCCCGCGCGCCTCCAGCGTGCGCGGCACCAGCGCCATGCGGGCCAGCACGTCTGATTTGGTTTTATCAGTCATGTCCCACAAGCCAGTGTGGGCGGGGAAGTCGCCATAGTCGTAGCCCATGCCTTGCAGGTGCGCTCTCAAGAGGCTGAAATGGTGCGCTTCCTCAGCCGCCACCGTCAGCCAGTCCAGGTAATAGCTGCGCGGCATCGCATCAAAACGCCAGATCGCATCCAGCGCCAGGTTGATGGCGTTGAACTCGATGTGCGTCACAGCGTGCAGCAGCGCGGCCAGACCCTCGGTTGTAAAGGGCGAACGCTTGGGGACATCGAGGTGCGAGCGCAGTTCAGGCCGGGCAGGGCAGCCGGGCACGCCAGCGGGTTCTGTGAACGTCATGTCAGTCGCTATTGAAATAGTAGCTGCTTGCGCCCGTATCCAATCGGTAAAAGCCACTTTTTTTTCTGAATTTGGCTCTAAAAGTGCCTCCAGAGCGAGTTTTCGGAGCTCTGTCGCGTTTGAGAAGGTCGTCATGGCTGGATTGTCGGCCATCCTTACAATCAAAGCCAATGAAGCAACATCTGAGCACGCCATGGCCATTTACCAACTTGATGATTTAAAACCCGCCGTCCACCCCAGCGCCTGGGTGGCTGACAACGCGCAGGTCTTGGGCAATGTCACGCTAGCTGAAGACAGCAGTGTCTGGTTTGGTGTGGTCATTCGGGGCGACACGTCGACCATTGCCGTGGGCAAGGGCTCCAACATCCAGGACAACGGCGTGTTGCACGCTGACGTAGGGATGCCGCTGGTGATAGGCGAGGGCGTCACGGTTGGTCATCAAGTCATGCTGCATGGCTGCACCGTCGGTCACAACTCGCTCATCGGCATTGGTGCCATCGTGCTCAACGGCGCAAAGATTGGCAACAACTGCCTGGTGGGTGCGGGCGCGCTGGTCACAGAAGGCAAAGAGTTCCCCGATGGCTCGATGATCATCGGCAGCCCGGCCAAAGCCGTGCGGATGTTGTCCCCTGAGCAGATAGAGGGTTTAAAAATGAGCGCGCAGCACTATATAGACAATGCCAACCGCTACAAAGCCGGGCTTAAAAAGCTGGCTTGAACCTTTACCCAAAAAATGAACACGCAAAACACACTACGCCCCCAAACATTCCCATTCAAGCAGGGGCCGCGGAACTGGCTTTGCCAGGCCGCAGGCGCAGCGGCCCCCTCGGGGGGCAGCGTCCACACGAAGTGGGAAAGCGTGGGGGTCTAATGTCTGAACTCCATAAATTCATATTTGACGGTTTGCCCGTACGCGGCATGCTGGTGCGCCTGACTGACTCCTGGCAAGAGATCTTGAAGCGCCGCCAGGCTGCTGGTGGTTACCCGGTGGAGGTCATGCATCTGCTGGGTGAGATGACGGCTGCCGGTGCGCTGATGCAGGGCAACATCAAGTTCAATGGGGCGCTGGTGTTGCAGATTTTTGGCGACGGCCCGGTCAAACTGGCTGTGGCTGAGGTTCAGCCTGACTTGAGTTTGCGCGCTACCGCTACTGTGACGGGTGTGGTTGAGCCCGGCAGCACATTAAGCCAGCTGGTCAACGTGAACAACGAAGGCCGCTGCGCCATCACGCTGGACCCGAAAGACAAATTCCCCGGCCAGCAGGCCTACCAGGGCGTGGTGCCGCTGTTTGGCGACAGCCGTGAAAAAATCGAAAACATCAGCGAGGTGCTAGAGCGCTACATGCTGCAAAGTGAGCAGCTCGACACCAAACTGATTCTGGCGGCTGATGGCAACATCGCAGCGGGTTTGCTGATTCAGCGCCTGCCTGTCAAAGGGCAGGACAATCTGCAAGGGCAAAGCCATAGCGATGCGAACGAAGATGAAATTGGCAAGAACGAAGATTACAAACGTATCTCGCTGCTGGCGTCAACCCTCAAACGTGAAGAACTCTTGAGCCTGGATGCCGACACGATTTTGCATCGCCTCTTTTGGGAAGAACCGATCACACGGTTTGAAGTGCTACAGCCCAGCTTTGCATGCAGTTGTTCACGCGGGCGGGTTGCCAGCATGTTGCGCAGCCTTGGCACAGCGGAAGTTGAAAGCATCATTGCCGAGCAGGGCAAAGTCAGCGTGACCTGCGAGTTTTGTGGTGCGCTGCAAGAGTTTGACCCGGTGGATGCCGCGCAAATTTTTACGCAGGCAGATCGCCAGCCGCCGCCGCCATCCGCCGTTCAGTAATTATTTGTTTACCTGGACGAAGATTTCGTTGGGCTTGACCATGCCCAGCTCGGATCGCGCTTTTTCTTCCACCATTTCCAGGCCTTCTTTCAGGTCACGCACTTCAGCGGCCAGCTGGTCATTGCTGGTTTGTGACTGGACGTTTTTGGCCTGCTGATCTGTCAGGCGCTGTTGCATCTCACGCACTTGGGGAATACTGCCTCGGCCCGTCCAGAGTTGCGCATGAAAGATCACCAGCAGCGCAATCAAAATGGCAGGGACGACGCGATTCGCCATCAGACTTCAATTTGAGAGGTTTTTTCGCCGGGCCGCCCCAAGAAAAAACGAGCCCCCCCGGGGGGGCAGCGAAGTGCACGCAGTGACGAGCGTGGGGGCCATTTAGCGCAGGTTATAAAACGCTGACCTGCCTGGGTACGAAGCCACATCGCCGAGGTCTTCTTCAATG
>JANMIH010000086.1:0-8016 GCA_031375685.1 Polaromonas sp.
CCTGCGCCGCCAGCTTTTGCACCATGCGGGCGCGTACGGCTTGAGAATCCAGCCCCAAACCTGTTGTCGCTGGTTTTAAAGGCTGTTTTTTAGCATCATTTAGGGCTGTAACCCCCATTTCACGGGCGTAACCAGCTACTATTTTTGTAGCGCCTGTCTGGCTGGTCTGGCCAGGAATTGCAGGCATCCGCAGCGGGAAACCTGGCCTCTTGGGCGCGTCACTGGCCTTCATGCGCCGCTGGACTCCAGTTTGGCCATGCGCTCGGCCCAATGCGGCAGTTGCGCGTGTTCGGTCAGGTCCACATGCAGCGGCGTGATGCAGACATGGCCTTGGAGTGCGGCATGAAAGTCTGTGCCCACGCTGTCGTCTTTGGCCGCGCCAGCACCGCCTATCCAGTACATGGTCTCGCCGCGCGGGCTGGTCTGGGTGATGACTTTTTCAGCTGAATGGCGGCGGCCCAGGCGCACGACCTTGCTGGCTTTCAGTTCTGCATCCGGCAAATTGGGAATGTTCACGTTCAGCAGCCACGGGTGGCCCGGCTTGGCAATCGACGGCATCAGTTGCTGAACAAGGGCCCGCGCGCGCCTGCCAGCCGCATCAATATGCGCCCAGCCTTTTTCAGTCTGGGAAAAAGCAATCGCCGGAATGCCAAACAAGTACCCCTCCATCGCCGCACCCACCGTGCCTGAATAGATGGTGTCGTCACCCATGTTCGCGCCATTGTTGATACCCGACACCACCAGGTCAGGCCTGTAGCCCAGCAAGCCCGTCAGCGCGATATGAACACAGTCAGCCGGCGTGCCATTGATGTACCTGAAGCCATTGGCTGCCGTCTGCACATACATGGGTGTGTGCAACGTCAGCGCGTTGGACTTGGCGCTGTTGTTTTGCTCGGGTGCCACCACCTCCACGTCAGCGATGTCTTTTAAAGCTTCATACAAGGCCACGATGCCTGTGGCCTGATAACCGTCGTCGTTGGAGATAAGAATTTTCATGTTTTGATTCTAGGTGACGGGCAAGACAAAGGTGACACGCGTGGACCATGGCTGCGCTGTAATTTACCTATGATGACGCATCAAAACCCCTCAAAGGAGAACACCATGCATGCCTGGCTTTGCGAAAACCCCACTGGCGTAGACGCCCTGACGTGGCAAGAGCTGCCCACCCCCACGCCCAAAGCGGGCGAGGTGCTGATCGAGATCAAGGCCGCGTCGCTGAATTTCCCTGACCTGCTGATTGTGCAGAACAAGTACCAGATGAAGCCGCCCCTGCCCTTCGTGCCCGGCTCTGAATACGCTGGTGTGGTGCAAGCCGTGGGGGAAGGCGTCAAGCATTTGGCTGTTGGCCAGCATGTGGCATGCCTGTCAGGCACAGGCGGCTTTGCCACCCACACCATCGCACCGGCTGCGCTGTGCATGCCGTTACCGGCGGGTTTCCCGTTTGTGGATGCAGCGGCCTTCATCATGATTTACGCCACGTCGCACCACGCGCTGGTGGACCGCGCGCAACTCAAAGCCGGTGAAACCGTGCTGGTGCTGGGCGCAGCGGGCGGCGTGGGCACATCGGCGATTCAAATTGCCAAAGCCGTTGGCGCACGCGTGATTGCCGCCGCATCCACCGACGAAAAATGTGCGCTGTGCAAGTCCATCGGTGCCGACGAGACCATCAACTACACCACCAGCGACTTGCGCGAGTGCATCAAAACGCTGACAGGCGGCAAAGGCCCCGACGTGGTGTACGACCCAGTCGGCGGCGACTACACCGAGCCGGCTTTTCGCTCGATTGCCTGGCGCGGGCGCTACCTGGTGGTGGGTTTTGCGTCTGGCCCCACGCCGTCATTGCCGCTAAATTTGCCGCTGCTCAAAGGCGCATCCATCGTCGGCGTGTTCTGGGGCGGCTTTGCCAAGGCAGAGCCCAAAGCCAACGCCGCCATGATGGCCGAGCTGGCCACCTGGTATGCCCAGGGCAAGATCAAGCCCGTGATCGACAGCACCCTGCCCATGCGTGAGCTCAAAGCCGCCTTTGCGCACATGGGTTCGCGCGGGGTCAAGGGCAAGCTGGTGATGGTGAATTAATCACCCAGCCATACCCCGCAGGCCGGGGCGGTGAATGCACGCAGTGCCTGCACGCGATTGGCAGCTCTGGCAACATCAGGTCATGACTGAGTTAAGCCAAAACATCTGCCCCACCCTGTCCGCCAGTCTGCCGGCTAATTTGACCGTCTTGTACGACGGTGCCTGCCCCTTGTGCCGCCGTGAAATTGGCGTGTACCAGGGTTTGCAGCCCGTCCATGCCGGTCAAACACTTGCATTTGCAGACGTCAGCCGGCTTGACACCGTGCTGCCTCCCGGCGGCGTACGCAGCGACTATCTGGCGCGCTTTCATGTGCAGCGGGCTGATGGTCAGGTTATCAGTGGCGCAGCGGCTTTTGTGGCGCTGTGGGCCACACCGCCTGGCTGGCGCTACCTGGCCATGGTCGCCCGCTTGCCCGGCGCAACGCCGCTGCTGGAGGTGGTATACACCGCGTTTTTGCGCATCAGGCCGCAAATGCTGGGCATTGCCAAAGCGTTTGAAGCACCGCGCGTGTCCAAAGCCCTGGCGGGCGACTTGCGGTCAGACCAAGCCGGTGAAACCGGTGCGGTGTGGATCTACCGCGGCTTGCTGGCCGTGTCGCGTGACGCTGGCGTGCGCGAATTTGCCCAGCGCCATTTGGTCACCGAGCAAGGTCATTTAGACAAAATCAACGCCGTGCTGCCATGGCCGCAGCGCAGCCGCCTGCTGCCGGGCTGGCGCGTGGCTGGTTTTGCCACCGGCGCCCTGCCCGCCCTGTTTGGCCCGCGCGCCGTGTACGCCACCGTAGCAGCGGTTGAAACCTTTGTGGATAAGCACTACCAGCACCAGATCGACAAACTGCAAAACCAGCCCGAACACGCCAACTTACTGGCCCTGCTGCGCGAATGCCAGCAAGACGAATGCGAACACCGCGACGAAGCCCTGGCCCAGCAAACCCAGCCGCCCGGCTGGCTGCTGCGCGCCTGGTGCAAGCTGGTGGGCAGCGGGTCAAGCGCAGCGGTGGAGCTGGCGCGGCGTATTTAGGTATTTGGGGCGCTATTTTATTTGTAGCTGATTGCGCGCGTCTTTATTGGCTTAAAGCCACTTTTAGTATCTGAAAACGGCTTTTTTAAAGCTGTTTTAGGGCTAGAAAAGCTTTTTTTAAATGCTGTTTCTGGCGTGTTTTTACCCATCATTTTGGCCTCTAGCTCAATGAAAACGGGCACAAGCAGCTATAAAAATAGTAGCGCTTGATGGATGCCAGGCCTGCTCAGAAATGCCAATCTGCATCAATTAGCGTTCAGGGCGATACGCAAATTCATTTGCCACTCTTGCTAAAAATGAGTTCCCAGGCAAGCCCCGCTGCCGCGGAAACAACAATAAGCAAGGCACCTGCCGTTGTCGTATCCGTCCCCACTGGCGAGAGCCAATGAAACGCTACAGCCAATGCAATGTCGCCAAGGGCTCCAATGAGGGTGCTCGGCGACGCTAAGAGAGAAAAAAGCGTTTCCACGGTGCGCCCTAACGTTCGCGGTATGCGGGCGCGAAGCGATCAGCCATGACCA
The DNA here is from genome assembly GCA_031375685.1 of Polaromonas sp. Lineage (GTDB taxonomy): Bacteria > Pseudomonadota > Gammaproteobacteria > Burkholderiales > Burkholderiaceae_C > Polaromonas. Next base: position 3,619 of record JANMIH010000086.1, read on the forward strand.
AAATGTTAGGAGTTGGCACGACTATGGAAGCGTATAAGTTTTGGCACATGCCTGTATCTGGGACTCCAGAGTGCTCTTTGCTTTTTCCAATACCAATTGCGCCTGCTCAACAGTAGGAGAAGCGCCTAGGGCGTCGATCCAAGATACATCCGGTTTTGCAGCCGCCGCCCGAGCACAGGTATTCCGGGAAGCAACGATTGACACACGGTAGCCGTCTGCGGCATCCATTAATTCTGGAAAATACAACTGAGCAAGCGCCTCGACTTTTTGAGCGGACACGGGTTGAGAATCTTTCAACAATCCTTGATTGGAATCTGCGATTAATATCTTCTGGTAGTCGCCAACACTATCAACCACTAGAAAAGCCAGCTCTTCGTATTTGGAGCGCAATAGGATTTTTCTCTCGTGCTCCTCTTTTTGCCAAGAGAGCAACCAATTTCCTAGCAGGCTTATCACGACACCAGATAGTGCCGCTGTGGCTGCAATTATGGCGTTCGCCTGTTCATAAGCCATACAAAACTCCTAACGTAATTTATACCGCAAAACCTGCGGTATAACGGGGCGGCTTAACCCCAAAAAAAAATGAGGTTTTTACATGCCAGGCTTAAATAGTTTGCTCCAATAAAAATAGCAGCAAACCCCGCACGTTCTGGTAACTTATTTAAATTTGGCATTCAAGTATTTTGCCCTTTTTCCAAAGCTGGCTGAAACCATTCACCGCCTGACACACAGGCTGCCGTTTGGCGCTGCCTTTTGCAGCGCTGCCCCAAAATACATCAAACTCACCCCCGCACATGCCGCTGCAGCCTCGCAAATGGCACAAGGCCGGCTGGTCGAATACAGCACGCTGCCCGCCAGATTTTTGCGCCCCAGGCGCCGCTGCGCATCGGCAATGGCGACACGTTCGGCATGCGCGTCGGGGTTGTTGTCTTTGACGACCCGGCTAGGCCCTTCGCCCACCAGCTTGCCGTCCAGGACCAGCACCGCGCCATAACTCTGGTCACCCCAGGACTCGGCCAGTTGCAGCATCCGCTGAGCGGCCTGCTGCCATTGCGGGTCGGGGTGTTCAGGCCTAGCCAACACGGCCGAGCCGCCCGTGCAAAGCACTGCCGTGCCAGCAACGGCTTGGGCCATTAATTTGCGTCGGCTGGTCATGGCGGCAAGCTCAGCCGCCGGGGCGCCTGGCTGCTGCCCGCATCCCATTGCCACAGCGCACCGTCGCGGGTACGGGCGATGGTCACGGTATCGCCAGCGGCGACGTCAGTCACGTTGTCGAGCAGCCTGGCAGGCTATATCGCAAAGCCTGCGCCCCAGGCCCACAAGCTGCCGTCAGCGCGAATCGCCAGCGAATGGCGTGAGCCTGTGGCAATGGCGACTGCACCCTGAAAGATCGCACCCCAGCGGCCCGCCTTGTCACCCAAGCCGTGGGACGACAGCGGGCCAAAGCGGTTGCCGCCCGTGCCCATCACGGTGCCGTCGCGCCGCAGGCAAATCGCATGGCCGGTATGGGCGCGTACGGCAACTGCGTCCTGCGCGGTGGCTACGAAATTGTTGGTGGCAGTCAGCTTGCCATCGCCATACTGGCCGCGGTGCGCCAGGCCCTTGGCATAAAGTGCGCCGCCCTGGCGGATGTAGTAGTCCGCGCTGTCGCCGATGCACACGTCAGTCACGCCCTCTGCAATGCGCTGCGCCACCCACGCTGTGCCACAAGGCGTCTGCAGCATCAATGGCAAACCAGCCCGACGCGCCAGCGGCAAAGCGCTTGATGCCGCGCATCAGCGTGGTGGCGCGGGCGGGCTGGTCCGTCCAGGTCTGGAGCGTGCCATCGGCCAGCAGGGCAAAAAACGCCTTGTCGCTCACACCCAGTTGCACCACACCCGCCATCATGCGCACCGGCTGGCCGCGGCCAACCCAGCCATAAGCAACACTGCCTTCGAGCGCCATGTGGCGGTCGTAATAAGACGCCAGGCGGGCGCTGGCGCTGTCGGCTTGGGCTGAGGTGGTGGCGGTCATGAGTGTGAAGGCTATCACCAATATGCGCAGCGGGATGGCATATGCGCTGGCTATGAAAGTTGAAAGTGCCATGCACAAACCTTGAACAGGTCTGCGCTACTTGTAACGCGCAGCAGTGATGAACTCGCTGAACGTCTCACACCAAATGATGACGGCTGAATAGTTGGCGGGGTCAATACCTGCTGGGACTTGAACGACGAAGTTTTCGAAGGTCTTGACGCTGCCGACTTGCACCATGCGCTGCTTCAGCCGTTTGAAGTCGGCCTCGGTTTCAACAAACTCTGGTGACAGGTACAGCCTGTAGTCCGGCCCCGGCGAGAGCTTGCCCGCCAAAGAAATGGTGCGTGATGCGACAGACACGACCCCTTCACCCCAATGCAGCGCATCGCTGTCCTTCAACGCCCGCTTGAATTCACCTGTAAACAGCGCCTGCGTTGTGGCTGACTTCAATTCAGCAGCCGTGGGGGCTGCGGGTGCAATAAGTATGGGTAAGACGTAGATGCCGCCAGCAAATCCGATGGCGGCCACAACGGTGTGGGACGCGAGAAGGGACAGGGCGGTGCGTTTTTTCATGGCGGCGGGGTTGGTTGGCGTTTGGTACGGATTATTCACCGACTGTCCACAGTCCCGATCAGCCCTTTTGAACCCTGAAAATGAGTCGCGCAGATGTTTCGTGTGTCGGAAGCTCATAAAAGCTGTTTTTGAGCCATTTTCAGGTGTTATGCATCAAGCTTGTTCAAGTGAGGCAGGCATTCCCGTACCAACTGCTCAATCAGTGCTGCCTGTGCCATATCCTTGGTTTTTTTGAGCGGGTCCCGTCGCAGGTCTTGCGACAGTTGCCGCTTGATGCGTGCAAAGTCCAACGGGTGCACGGTACGCAGACGGGCCATGCCGCCGTTGATGCCAATGACCACCTGGTCAAAACGCGGCACAGACAACAGTTTTTGCCCCATGGATGCCCTTACTGGCCACAGGTCGCCATCTTCTGGCGTCAGTTGCAGCGGGTGCTCTGACATGTCCTCAGGGTCAGGCGGAAAGCGGCGTATCAGGTCAATCTCATAGCCTGACGCGTTGCGCGCCGTATGGTTGTCCAGCACATCCCGTTCAAAGGTTTTATCAACCTTTTTCAAGATGCCCAGAAACGACATTTGACGGTCCTTCATCACCTCGACAAAAGCAGCCCGCTTGCCTGTGTCAAAGAGCAAATCCGCGTCTTGCGTGGCCATCACATCGTTTGGCAGGCGCACACCAGCAGCGGTTTCAAAGGCAAACAGCGCATGCGTGCCCACCACCAAAAAATGCTCCGCCACACCGTAGCGCATCATCGCGTTCAGCACGTCTATCAAAATATCAGGCGTGCGCCCCACCCTCAGCGCCTTGTTCATGCGCTTGACTTCATCCGCCTTGGCACGCAGAAGCTTCAGCCTCGCTTCGACCTCGGTTTTTCTTTGCGTGAATTTCTCATACTTCAACTCGTTTTCAGGTGACGCCGGGCCATGAGACCGCTGACGCGAATGCGCGGACAGAGAAATAAGGTAACGCCCGCCATCCTGCTCACGCCAGAACATCGAACCCCGATAACGAATAGCCTCCGCCTCCGCCTGCTCCAGGGCAGAGAAAAGCATCTCGGCATCAATGAGTTGCCGCTTTTGCTGTTCGTTGAGCTCAAAAAAGGAGGTCACGGGTATTTTCAAGGTAAAAATTAGTATTTATTATTTTACCTTGAAGACTGTGTTTTTCAAGGTAAATTAAGTAATATCATTTTTTACCTTGAAGAACCGATAAATATGGGAATTTAATTGGAGTCTGACACCGATTGTTCCAATTGTTTTTGTTCCCTTGAGTCCATCTGCGAGAGCTTAGGTCAAACCGTGATCACAGGGCTTCTGAAAGTAGCGGAGCTGCCTTTTTACCTAGAGGCTCGTCTTCGAAGAAGACGAATACTGTGGGAGCCTTGACTCCCTTCCAGCGTTCTTGACCGGCAACCCACTTTTGAACGAACTCGCCAAGGGTAAGCCGGGCGGCCTCCCGTTGCATCAGGATGAGTTGCTGCGATGCGGCTTTCTCGCCAAGTCTGACGGTGATGGGCTTCTGGAGCGTCGCAACGGCACCAGATCCTGTGATTGGCGACCAGAGGCCGCTTGAGAAGGACTCAAGCTTGCCTGTATCGATTGCCGCTGGCAATGTAGGCTGCACAGGTGGGGCAACCACGATAAGAGTACTGCCAGAGACGCGGATGTTCCACTCTTTAGCCAGTGGAACGTGATAGCGGTAAACGGTAGGCACCCTGACCTGCGCTACTGTCTTGCCCAGAGGTACTCCCAGTACCGTGTGATCGGTCGAGGAATCGAATCTCTCCTCGGCGGTGATCGTGCTCACCTCCAG
>JANMIH010000087.1:0-8086 GCA_031375685.1 Polaromonas sp.
GGCAGCGCCGGCAGCAGTTGCAGCCTGCGTTCACCGCTGGCGGCGCTGGGTCGCCACTGGCCCGCAGCGCTGCCATCGGCCAGGCCTTGCAGCAGCTCATCCACGGCCTCGCCACGGCCCAAGGACTGGTTGCACAGCAGCACCATGTCGCAGCCCGCGTTTAGCGCAGTGACAGCCGCTTGGGTGTAGCTGACCTGCTTGCCGTCGATGATGCGCGCGCCGGCCATGCTCAGGTCGTCGCTGAAAATCGCGCCACCAAAGCCTAGCTGGCCGCGCAAGATATATGTGAGCCATTGCTCTGACAAGCCAGCCGGGCGGCTGTCAACCTTGGGGTAAATCACGTGGGCCGGCATGACGCTGGTCAGCGTGGTGTTCAGCCACTCATAAGGCGCAGCGTCGTCCGCCAAAATCGCTTTCAGGCTGCGTTTGTCAACCGGGATTTCATGGTGCGAATCGGCTTTGACAAAGCCGTGGCCGGGGAAGTGCTTGCCGCAGTTCATCATGCCGGCTTGCAGCAGGCCGTGCATCAGGCTTTTGGCCAGCAAGGTGACGACGCGCGGGTCACGGCCAAAGGCGCGGTCGCCGATGACGCTGCTTTCACCAAAGTCCAAATCCAAAACTGGTGTGAAGCTAAAGTCAACCCCGCAACTGCGCAGCTCGGCGGCCAGCACGTAGCCGCAAGCGGTGGCGGCGTTGGCGGCAGCCAGTTGGTCACGGGCCCACAACTCACCTAACGCGCGCATGGGGGGCAACTGGGTAAAACCATCGGTTTTAAAGCGTTGCACGCGCCCGCCTTCGTGGTCGACGCAAATCAGCAGGTCTTTGCGGATGCTTTTGATGTCGGCGCACAGGCTTGTGAGCTGCGCGCGATTCTCCCAATTTCGGGCGAACAAAATGATGCCGCCTGTGAGGGGATTTTTCAGGCGGCGGCGGTCGTCTTTGGTCAGGCTTGTACCAGCGACGTCGATGATGAGGGGGGCGTGTTGGGTCATGTCTGCTCTTTGTTGTGCCATTAATTTACTATGAATTCAGGAGCTGCTTGCGCCCGTATTTATTGGGCTAAAGGCTTATTTTATGCTTGAAAACGACTGATTTTGATGGTTTTACTGCTCTATGACGACAAAACTGGCGGCGTAGTCAGTTTCGTCCGTCACGCTGACGTGGGCACTGAGCTGGCGAGCTTCAAACCAGTCTTTGAGCGCACCGTGCAGCACGATGCAGGGCTTGCCGCTGGCAAGTTTGGAAATTTCGCAGCTGCGCCAGGTCATGGGCATGCGCATGCCCATCCCGATGGCTTTGCTGAAAGCCTCTTTGGCTGAAAAACGGGTGGCCAGGTAGCTGACGCCACGGTCTGGCCAACGGGCGCTGCGCTCGCGCCAGGTTTTCATTTCACCTTCGCTGAGGATTTTTTTGGCAAAGCGCTCACCATGGCGCTCAACGCTGGCGCGTATGCGGCGTACGTCGCAAATGTCGGTGCCGATACCATAAATCATTTGCCAGCAAACGCCTCGTCAATGCAACGCAAATAGTCTTTGACCGTTGCCGCATAACCTAACTCCAATGCATCCGCCACCAGCGCATGGCCGATCGACACTTCCAACACACCGGGCACGGCTTTTAAGAATTTTGTGAGGTTGTCGCGGTTCAGGTCGTGGCCGGCATTTACTCCTAAATCAATAGCAGCTGCCGCCCGTGCTGATTGGGTAAAACGGCTTAAAGCTTCCAATTTTTGATCTGTGGCCCAGGCGCTGGCGTAGCTTTCGGTATAAAACTCAACCCGGTCTGCGCCCACGGCTTTTGCCGCCGCCATCGCCTCGGGAATCGGGTCCATGAACAGGCTGACGCGAACGCCGCGCGAGTGAACCTCGTCAATCAGCGGCTTCAGGCGCTCGGCATCTTGCGGAAAATTCCAGCCATGGTCACTGGTGAACTGGTCTTCACTGTCAGGCACAAAGGTGCATTGGTGCAGCGGCAGGCCGCGTGCAGACAAATCATGCACAAAACCCATCAGGTTTTGGAGTGGGTTGCCCTCAATGTTGAATTCCCGGTCTGGCCAGTCTTTCATCATGGCGGCAATCTCAAACACGTCGGCGCTGCGGATGTGGCGCTCATCGGGACGAGGGTGAACCGTGATGCCGTTGGCGCCCGCCTCCAGACACATCCGCGCCGCACGCACGACATCGGGAATGCCCAAGTGCCGGGTGTTGCGCAGCAATGCGACCTTGTTGACGTTGACGGAGAGTGCGGTTTTATGAGTCATGATTCATAGGGATTGGAGATCCATCATCATTTGTCTGGTTTTTAAAACCTTGACATCGCAATGGTAGTGCAGCAGTGCGCGCAGCTGGGTTTTCAGCTCGGGCAGGTGGTTGACGCAGGCGTGCATGGTGTCAGCAAACGGCGCATCGCCATCAAGCGCCTGCTGCAAAGCCAGCCACTGCGCACCGCTCAAGGCACTGCGGTCGTCGTCATGGGCCTCGCGCAAACCGGCTTCGGCCAGCAACACGTACTGGGTTTCGGGCTCCAAAGTTGCCAGCGTGGCAGTTTGCGCGTCCAACAACGGCAAAAAACCAATATCGCGCAGCAGGCGCAATTCAAATGCTCTCAAGGCCACTTGGAGAGTGTCAATGCTCTGGCTGGCCAGCAGTTGCACGGTAGCGGCATACGCATCAAACAGCACAGGGTGCGGGTCGTCTCGCGCCAGCAGGCGCATGAGCAACTCATTCAAATAGTAGCCCGACAGCAGCGCATCGCCCGTCGGCATGACGTGACCGCCCTGCCATTCAGCGCTTTTGAGGTTGCTGATTTCAGCATCACCACCAAAGGCAATGTGCAGCGGTTGCAGCGGCAGCAAGATGGGCCGGAAGCTGGAGCTGGGCTTTTTGGCACCCCGCGCAATCAACGCCACCCGACCATAAGTACGGGTGAAGACTTCCAGAATCAGACTGGACTCGCTCCAGTCGTAGCGGTGCAGGACGTAAGCGGGCTCGTCGGTAATGCGCTTTACAACCAAGAGAAAAGTGCCTTAAACCAAGCAGGGGCCGCGGAACTGGCTTTGCCAGGCCGCAGGCGCAGCGGCCCCCTCGGGGGGCAGCGGCCACACGCAGTGGGCAAGCGTGGGGGCCATATCACTCGTAGCCGAATGATTTGACGCGGTCTTCGTTATCCGCCCAGCCTGATCTGACTTTGACCCAAATCTCAAGAAACACCTTGTTGCCTGTCAAAGCCTCCAGCTCATGGCGCGCCTCGGTGCCCATGCGTTTGAGTTTTTCACCCTTGTCGCCAATGATCATGCCTTTGTGGCCGTCACGCTCGACCACAATCGTCGCGGCGATTTTGCGCAGATTGCCTTCTTGTTCGTACTTGTCGATGATCACCGTTGAGGTGTAAGGCAGCTCGTCACCCGTCAGGCGGAACAGCTTTTCACGAATCATCTCAGCGGCCATGAAGCGGTCGCTGCGGTCGGTCAGGGCATCGGCCTCATACATCCAGGCTTGTTGCGGCAGGTATTTTTCACAGATGCCGAACACCCGCTCTACGTCTTTAGCGCTGTTGGCCGACATGGGCACAAACTCAGAAAAATCGCGTTTGGTCTGCATCATTTGCAACCACGGCGCAATGTCGCCCCGGCGGTGAATCAGGTCAAACTTGTTGGCCAGCAAAATGGCCGGGGTTCCAGGTGGCAAAAGGCTTAAAACCTTCTCATCGGCCTGGTTGAACTGCCCCGCTTCGACCACAAACACAATCAAATCCACGTCATTGACGGTGCCTACCACCGTGCGATTAAGTGAACGGTTCAGCGCGTTGCCATGACGGGTTTGAAAGCCCGGCGTGTCGACAAAAACAAATTGACTGGCATCCACCGTTTTCATGCCCGTGATGCGGTGGCGGGTGGTTTGCGCCTTGCGCGATGTGATGCTGACTTTTTGCCCGACCAGTGCATTGAGCAAGGTGGATTTACCGACGTTGGGTTTGCCAACGATGGCAATCAGGCCGCAGCGTTGGCTTTCAAGGGGCGGCAGAGACGCTGCATCTTTGGCGGGTTCCGTACTGGCGCGCTTTGAAAAAGCCTTCGCCATCATGGCTTCAACCGCAGCAGCTTGCGCCTGGGCAGCGACTTCGTCAGGTGTCAATTGTTTATCACTCATAGCGTCTTTATAAAAGCCAGCATGGCTGACGCGGCGGCCTGCTCTCCTGCGCGGCGGGAATTGCCAGTGCCACGCTCGGCGCGGCGGTATTCGATGATTTCGCATTCGACATCGAAGGTTTGCTTGTGAGCTGCGCCCTCTGTCCCGACGATGCGGTAAATAGGCAACGCCATTTTGTGGCCTTGCAGCCATTCCTGCAGCTCAGTTTTCGGATCTTTGCCAATCGCCTGCATTTGGGCATTGATCTCAACATCTTTGAAAAGTCGGCGTACCAGCGTTGATGCGACTTCAAAGCCAGCGTCCAGATAGATCGCGCCGATCACCGCTTCAAGCGCATCTGCCAATATGGAGGGACGTTTTTGACCACCCGATTTGGCCTCACCTTCACCCAGACGCAGCAGACTGGGCAAGCCAAGCGAAACGGCAACCTGATGCAGGGTTTCCTGTTTGACGAGGTTGGCACGAGCGCGTGACAAATCTCCCTCCGGCAGTTCACCCAAACGTTCATACAACAAGCCTGCGACAGCCAGGTTCAGGACCGAGTCGCCCAAAAACTCGATGCGCTCGTTATGGTCGGATGAAAAACTGCGATGCGTGAGTGCCTGCACCAGCAATTGAGGGTTGGTGAACACATGCGCCAGGCGCGTTTGCAGCGCCAGCAGGCTCGGGCTTAAGGCAGCACCAGAACGCACTTAGTTAGAACGGCCCGCGTACTTCATCAGCAAATACGCTGGACCGGCCAAATGAATTTCTTTGGTGTAGGCGAAAGAGATCACCGTTTTGGTGCCTTCCTGGGTGAACTCCAGGTCTTTGCCCGTGATGGATTTGATGTCATCAATTTGAGCGGTCTTGTCAAAACTGGTGCGGACTTCTGCGGCAGAACCTGAACCCTTGACCTTGTCAATGGTTTTACCGATGAGGCGGTATTCAGAATATGTGGGCGCCACCTGAGCCAAAACGATACCGCCAAACACCAACACGCCACCCACAAACAAAATGCCAATCAATGAAGCGCCACGCTGTTTGTTGAAAGAACTATTCATATGCTTCTCCTGATAAAACCCATCGCAGAGTTAAGAAACCGCCATCAATCGAATGAGCCGATACGTTTCAGATTTCCAAAATTCATCCAGACAAAAAACGCCTTACCCACAATGTTTTTTTCCGGCACGAAACCCCAATATCGGGAGTCCAACGAATTATCGCGGTTGTCGCCCATCATGAAGTAGTGGCCTTGCGGCACCTTGCAGACCACACCTTCACTACTGTAACGGCAATTTTGCTTGTCGGGGAAGTCTTCGGTTCCTGGGATGAAAGCCGGGCGATCATCGTCATTGAGCAATCGGTACTTTTTGCCGGCGACCGTGGTTTCTTCAAACTGTTTTGAATACCGCAGGGTGTCTTCGTCAAAAAAATCAGGCAGGGCTGATTTGGTTAAGGGCTGGCCATTGATGGTCAGCTTCTTGTTCAGATAAGCCACCTCATCGCCGGGTACACCCACCACCCGCTTGATGTAGTCCAGACTGGGCTTGGGCGGGTAGCGGAACACCATCACATCGCCGTGCTGCGGGCTGTTGTTGTCAAGCACCTTCTTGTTGATGACCGGCAGACGCACGCCATAATGAAATTTGTTGACGAGAATCAGGTCATTGATCAGCAGTGTCGGGATCATGGAGCCAGACGGGATCTTGAACGGCTCAAACAAAAACGAGCGCAGCAAAAACACCACAATGATGACGGGGAACAGACCCGCCGTCCAGTCCAGCCACCAGGGCTGCATGATGAGACGGGTTTTGGCTTCATTGATATCTGTATCAACTTTGGTGATGCCTTTTGCTGTCAGTTCAGCATGTCGTTCGGCGGTGGCCACTTCAAGCGCTTGAACCGACTGATAGCGCTGCGGCAAAAAATAAAACCGCTCGGCCAGCCAGTAAATGCCAGTGACCGCCGCCGCCAAAAACAAGAGCAATGAAAAGTTGCCTTCAACCAGGCCAAAATACCACGACGCGCCGTAGCCCACAAACACCGCCAGGACGACTGCCGTGATGGCGCTCATTGATTTTGTGATCGCTGTGGACATTAATCTTCTACCTGGAGAATTGCGAGGAAGGCCTCTTGCGGCACTTCAACAGACCCGATTTGTTTCATGCGTTTTTTACCCGCTTTTTGTTTTTCAAGGAGCTTGCGCTTGCGGGAAATATCGCCGCCATAGCACTTGGCAATCACGTTCTTGCGCAGCGCCTTGATTGTCTCACGCACAATGATGTTGGCACCAATGGCCGCCTGGATGGCAACGTCAAACTGCTGGCGCGAAATGATCTCGCGCATTTTGGCCACCACCGCCCTGCCCCTGTACGCCGACTGGCTGCGGTGAACGATGATGGACAGTGCATCCACCTTTTCGCCGTTCAGCAAAATATCAACCTTGACCACGTCGGACGCGCGGAACTCTTTGAAGGTGTAGTCCATCGACGCATAGCCTCGTGACACGGATTTGAGTTTGTCAAAAAAGTCCAGCACGATCTCGCCCAACGGCATTTCATAGGTCAGCATGACCTGCTTGCCGTGGTAGGCCATGTTGAGCTGCACGCCACGCTTCTGGTTGGCCAGGGTCATCACTGCGCCCACATAGTCTTGCGGCATGTACAGATGCACGGTGACGATGGGTTCGCGAATTTCATTGACGCGCCCGGCGTCGGGTATCTTCGATGGGTTTTCAACCTTGATGACCGTGCCATCAGCCTGAAGCACCTCATACACAACGCTCGGTGCGGTGGTAATCAAGTCCTGGTCAAACTCGCGCTCCAGGCGCTCTTGCACGATCTCCATGTGCAGCAGCCCCAGAAAGCCGCATCTGAAGCCAAAGCCCAGCGCTTCGCTGACTTCGGGCTCATAGTGAAGCGATGCGTCGTTGAGCTTGAGCTTTTCCAGCGCGTCGCGCAGGGACTCATATTCGCTGGCTTCTGACGGGTACAAACCAGCAAACACCGCAGGTTGAATCTCTTTAAAGCCTGGCAGCGCCTCGGTTGCGGTGTATGCCAGCCCACCACTGCCCGCCTTGATGCGCGTGATGGTGTCACCCACCCGCGCGGCTTGCAGTTCCTTTATGCCAGCAATCACAAAACCCACCTCGCCAGCCTCCAGCGACGGCCTGGGTTCGTTGTGCGGGGTGAATACGCCTAACTGTTCGGCGTTGTACATCGCCTCACTGGCCATCAGCTTGATACGGTCGCCTTTGACAAGGCGACCATCGACCACCCGTACCAGCATGACAACGCCCACATAGGCGTCGTACCAGCTGTCGATGATCATGGCTCGCAGCGGCCCGTCCGGGTTGCCTTTGGGCGATGGAATGCGCGCCACCACGGCTTCCAGAATTTCGTCGATGCCCATGCCGGTTTTGGCACTGCACGGAATAGCGTCAGTGGCATCAATGCCGATGACCTCTTCAATCTCCTGTTTGGCGTTGTCCGGGTCGGCTTGTGGCAAGTCCATTTTGTTGAGCACTGGGACAACTTCTACTTTCAGGTCCAGTGCGGTGTAGCAGTTGGCCACTGTTTGCGCCTCAACACCTTGCGATGCATCAACCACCAGCAACGCGCCTTCGCAGGCTGACAGAGATCGGCTCACTTCGTACGAAAAATCCACATGACCCGGCGTGTCGATCAAATTGAGGTTGTAAATTTGACCATCGAGTGCCTTGTATTTAAGCGCAGCAGTCTGCGCCTTGATGGTTATCCCACGTTCTTTTTCGATATCCATCGAGTCAAGAACCTGCGCACTCATTTCTCGGTCTTGCAAACCGCCGCAACGTTGAATGAGTCTGTCTGCAAGCGTGGACTTGCCATGATCAATGTTCGCAATACTTTCAAGCACTTAGGCGTTCTCGTTGATGAATCACATCAGAAATTTTTCGATCATTGCGCACATTGATCATG
>JANMIH010000133.1:0-1755 GCA_031375685.1 Polaromonas sp.
CTGCTGGGGCTGGCGCTGATGATGCAGTCCGAGGCGCATGTTTCACCCCAAGGCCATGACTTTTGGCGCGGCGTCAGCTTTGCAGTGGCCTCCATGCTGTGCTGGACGGCTTTTGGGTTACTGAATGCGGCGTGGCTGAAAAAACATCCCGAAGTAAGCGCCACGACCTGGGCCAACTGGCTGGGCGTGGCAACCGGTTTGGGTGCCTTTGTGCTTTGGTTGGCTGCCGGGAGTGATGCCAACGTGCTGCTAGCCCAACAGAATCGGGTGCAAGCGGCTCTTATTTGTATAGCAACGGGCATTGGCTCAGCCTGGTTCGCCACGATCTTGTGGAACATTGCCAGCCAGCGCCTCAGCGCCAGCCTGTGCGGCCAATTGATCGTGAGTGAGACGCTGTTTGCGCTTTTCTACTCCTTTGTTTGGGACGGCCAGTGGCCAAACTTGCTGCAAGCTTTGGCTTGCGTGCTGTTTGTCGCGGGGATTCTGGCCAGCATCCGTGCGCATCGATAATTCGTTTAAAGGCAACTCATGAAGATTGAAATCCCCGAATCCAAAAAACTGGTTTATGAGATGGTGATCCCCATACGCTGGGGCGACATGGACGCCATGAACCATTTGAACAACGCGATGTACTTTCGCTATCTTGAGACCGTTCGCATCGAGTGGATGAGCAGCATCGGCTGCGCGCCCGACGCAAGAGGCGAAGGCCCTGTCATCGTCAATGCGTTTTGTAATTTTTACAAGCAGCTGCAGTACCCCGGTGACGTGCTGATCAAAATGTATGTGTCGGACCCAGGCCGCACCACGTTTGAAACCTGGGGCACGATGGAACTTGTTAGTGAGCCCGGCGTAGTTTGCGCAGCTGGCGGGGCGACCAATATCTGGGTTGATTTTCCCGTGCAGAAGGCCAAAACGCTGCCGGACTGGCTGCGTCAGCTTGTTTTGAGTTAATTTCTAGGTACAAATAAGCTCCTAGTCCAATATATACGGGCGCAAGCAGCTATTGATAATATAGCGGCCTGCGGTGGACAAGGTTTTTGCAGATTTGGTGATCTGCATTGGAAGCGAGCGGTCTGCCTGAGTGTTTTGCTGCGTGTCCTCCGCGCTTCGCGCTGCTCCTTGACCTCCGCAAAACACTCAGGCAAACCACTCTCAGCTTCTGGCTCGAAAAATCCTGTTTAGCGACGGTTATGGCGTGTCTGCCGCAGCGAAATCAAGGAGGAGCCCCCGCAACCGCGCCAGCGGTTGCGCTCACGTTGTGGCAAAAGGCCATGCACGGCTACGGCCGTGCGTTGGCGGGGGACATTCGCGGAGGTAGATGCGCCGTACCCGTTGCGGGTAACGCAAACAGGTTGTCTTGTTTCATTTCTGCTTTGGCACCCGCCCCATCAAGTAAAACTCCGGGTTCGGCTGCATGCCGCTAAAGCTGGCCATGCGGTTTGAGAGGCCAAAAAATGCCGTGATTGCCGCAATGTCCCAAGCGTCTTCATCGTCAAAACCGTGTGCCGACAGCGCTGCAAAGTCAGCGTCTTCAATGCTGTGTGATTGCAGGCAGACCTTCATCGCAAAGTCCAGCATGGCGCGCTGGCGGGGGCTGATATCAGCCTTTTTGTAGTTCACGGCCACCTGGTCTGCCACCAGTGGTTTCTTTTCATAAATCCGCAAAATAGCACCGTGCGCCACCACGCAGTACAGGCAGTTGTTGGCCGCGCTGGTGGTGGTGACGATCATTTCGCGGTCGCCCTTGGTCAGGTT
>JANMIH010000175.1:0-2573 GCA_031375685.1 Polaromonas sp.
GCCATGTGGCGCATCCTGCCCGAGTTTTGCCAGAAGCACCCCAAGTACGAAAAAATGGGCCTGGCCGACCTGTGCCAGCACATCCACGCCATGTACGCCAAGTACGACATTGCGCGGTTAACTACCGAGGTCTATCAAAGCGATCTTGAGCCTGCCATGAAGCCCAGCGATGCCTACGCCAACATCGCCCACCGCACCACAGAGCGGGTAGAAATTGACCACCTCGAAGGCCGCATTACCGTGGGCCTGGTCACGCCTTACCCACCGGGCATTCCGCTCTTGATCCCCGGCGAAGTCTTCAACAAAAAGATCGTGGACTATCTGAAGTTTGCGCGCGAGTTCAACGCCCAGTGCCCGGGCTTTGAAACCGATATTCACGGCCTGGTTGAGCAGGTGGATGCCAAAGGCAAGCTGCGGTACTACGCGGACTGTGTGGGGAGGTAGTTTTTGCTACGTTATCAGTAGCCTGTTGCGCCCGTATCGATTGGGGGAAAGCACTATTTGACTGTTTTTTTATGGGAGTTCAGGCGCAACCAGTCGGCAAATTGATCTTCTGTGATGTCGCCTGTGGCCACTGCCAGCATGGTGAGCACGCAATCCGCATCATCGACAACAAGGCGCCAGCCATTGAGCTGCAAAAACAACTCTGCTGCCACCAAAGCGGTACGTTTGTTTCCGTCGATAAATGCATGGTTACGCGAAATACCGTAACCGTAAGCGGCTGCCAGCGCGGCGGCATCAGGGTTGCCATACGCTGCCAGGTTTTCTGGTTTGGCCAATGCTGATTCCAGCAAATTACCGTCCCGCAAGCCCGCGCCACCGCCGTGCTCGGCCAGCTGCATGTCGTGGATGGCGATCAAAACGGTGCGGTCAATCCAGCGCCAGGCTGTCATTTGGCCAGCTCGCGCAACACGGCGCGGCGCTCTTTCATGATCTCGCGACCCAGGCGCATTTGTTCTTCGAACTCGGGGTTGTGCGTGGTGATGCGTAAGCCGTCAGGCGTTTCAGTGACATAAAAATCGTCACCCTTTTCCAGCCGCATTTGAGCCAGCAAGTCTTTGGGAAAGATAGCGCCGACCGAATTACCAATTTGCGTCAGTTTGAGCATGTGCATGAAGAAACTCCGTTATTACGGATGTAATACTAAACTGGACGGGGCTGGTGGTCAAGCAATTTCCATTGCGGGTGCCATGTCCGGGTGGGGCTCAGCGCAAAAAGACTCGTGAAGAAAGCGGTTTGTTCACGTAGTCTGGTAAAAACCGGCAGTCTTTGGCAGCTGCGCCGGCTTGCTGCAGGCAACTGGCGGCAATGCCTGCAGGCGTGGGTTTTTGGCCCTTCTCAACCCAGTTCAGCAGCGCGTTGAACAGCGGTGGGTAATAGGCGTCGCCCCAATAGCTGTGCTCGGACGAATCGACAAAGTTTTGCACCAGCCGCTGGCCGTTGCCAGCGGCTGCCATGCGCTGGCGAAGGGTGTCGCTGCCTTCTACAAACACGGTGGCATCGCCAATGCCGTGCGCACTGACCACGGGCACAGCAAAGCGCCCGGCGTGATCCACATCAACGGCAAACCGCGCCACGGCGGCCGGGTCGGGTTTGAAGCGCTGCACGGCGGCATTGAGCGCCGCATCGTCATTTGATCCGACATAGCGCACACGCTCATTGCCAAACGGGCTGACCCCGCCATTTTTGGTCACCACATCGCGCAGCGTGAATGTGCCCCAGTTCAAATGGCCCACCACCGAGCTTTCCGGAATTTTGAGCACATCCACGATGGTTTTGAGTTTTTGCGCCTGCTGCGGCGTGCGCTGGGCGGCAGGCTTGCGCACACCCAGGCATTCGTCTGCTCTAGCCGCAATCTCCGCGTTGGTGAGCTTGCTGTCGGCGGGCAGGCCCACGGCCAGTGAATAGGCAGGCTCGGTAGCCAGCGGCAGGTTGCCGCACAGGTGCTGGTAAATAGCGCGCAGGTCCAGTCGAAAGTCGTAAGTGGCGGGCCCCGCCACCACGCCGCTGGTCAGCAACATGCCGTTCCACGACTTGGGAAACATCTCGGCCGCGCGCGTGGCCACCATGCCACCCCACGACTGCCCGTGCAGCAAGGTCACGCGCGGCTTGGCCACATGGTCAACAAATATCCGGCGCACACGCTCGGTGTCTTCGGCAGCCGTGGTCACGGCAAAGCCGCCCTGACGAAACACCGAGCCCGCCCAGGCATGCCCTTCAGACACGGTAACTGCCCAGCGCTTGATGTCTTCGTCAGCGCGGGTGGCTTTGGGCTCGCCCAGCACAGGCCCGCCATGGGCATGCACCACCAGCACGCCGCTCCATTTGGCCGGCATCACGATCATGTAGTGCGCCGTGGCAGAGTCCTGCCCTCGCAGGCAGCTTGCACCCGCTGGCACACCGGCAGGGCAGGCCTGCTTGACTGGGGCAGCCTCAGGCGGAACAGTCGGCACACCGGCGCAACCCGCCAGAAACAAGAGTGATGCGCCCATCAGGGCCAGTGGGGTGCGTGGGTGGTATGTCATGCTGGGTGGTGATGAAGACCTGTTTCGCCGCCACGCGGCGCGGTTCGA
>JANMIH010000197.1:0-1742 GCA_031375685.1 Polaromonas sp.
ATTTCACTCGGCGTGAAAAAGCCTGACTACGACACGGTTGACCAGATGGTGGCCCAGGGCCTGGTACCTGAATACATCACCATCGACATTGCCCACGGCCATGCCGACAGCGTGCAAAAGATGATTGGCTACATCAAGCAAAAGCTGCCAGCATCATTCGTCATAGCAGGCAATGTGGCCACACCTGAAGCGGTGATTGACCTGGAAAACTGGGGCGCTGACGCGACCAAAGTCGGCATTGGCCCCGGCAAGGTCTGCATCACCAAAATGAAAACCGGTTTTGGCACCGGCGGCTGGCAGTTGTCAGCCCTCAAGTGGTGTGCACGCGTGGCCACCAAGCCCATCATCGCCGACGGCGGCATACGCGAGCATGGCGACATTGCCAAGTCCATCCGCTTTGGCGCAACGATGGTGATGATTGGCTCGATGCTGGCAGGCCTTGAAGAAAGCCCCGGCAAAACCGTCGAGGTTGATGGCCAGTTATTCAAGGAGTATTACGGCAGCGCGTCAGACTTCAACAAGGGTGAGTACAAGCATGTTGAAGGCAAGCGGATTCTGGAGCCCGTCAAAGGCACGCTGGCGGACACCCTGCGCGAGATGGAAGAAGACATTCAAAGCGCCATCAGCTATGCGGGTGGCAAAAAACTGATGGACATCAGGAAGGTGAATTACGTGACGCTGGGTGGGGACAATGCGGGTGAGCATTTGCTGATGTAGTGCGGTTTTTGATAAAACAATTGGAGTCTCAATTGTTCCGGCATCAATTGTCCAAACATGACCAGACGAATGAAACTAATAGCAAAGCTCGTCTGCTATCTTCCGCACAATATTAGACAGGTTTTTACGATGGACAGCACGCTCAGTCGCAAGTGGAAGCAATGACTCCAATGTTGTCGGTATTGACACAATAAATGCCGCATCTAGCGCCCGCAAAAAAACATGCGGATATAGGATTGGATCCTGCGGTACAAATGATTTTGGCTTTGGAATAGTCGGATTGCTTATTACGGCAGAGTTATCAACCGAAAACGTGTAAGACACAGCTACTTCAGCGATTGCCATAATGAATTGATCAGCAAAACTATTTTGCAAGTTCATTACTTCTCTGGGGCTAGATGTATGAATTGAACTAACCGTCATTTTTTTAGCGATATCTTTCCAATTCGCCTGTAAGAATTCATGAAAACTCCCCAATTGATCACGTGACCGATAGTTTTCGGGCAAGCCAGGCAACATTTCACCCACCAATTTCTGCCAAGTTTTAAGAATTTTTAATTCGACAGCGGCCTGCTTGGCAATATCGCCGTAGCCCCAACTGTGCAATAAATGGATCAAACGACTTGGCGCCTGGGGATTGATGCCGCCAGTGTTGACATCAACTGAGAGGTTGTCATACAAATCAACCAAAACAGATGTGCCAGTAAAGGCACCTGTGAATCGGTCAGAGAAATCGCGCTCAATGATGCGTAACTGCTCTTCAGTGAGCTTTGCTTCGATTACTGCGAGGTAAAACGCAAGTTCAACTGTCGACTTTCCTGACACGTCCAAGCCTTTAACTACCGAGTCCCCCTGTGTCAGACTAGTTGTCGCCTCAATAGAACCAAGATAAAGCAACATTTATTCTGTAAATTTCGATCGTTGGTTCCGGGAATGTTGCGCGAGCGCGTCGGTGGTTTAGTGTTTCATCGTCAGGTAGATTTTGGCGGTCAACCACTCCTCGTCTTGTTCGGCTAGCAAAGCGC
>JANMIH010000199.1:0-4278 GCA_031375685.1 Polaromonas sp.
GCGCTTTGCTAGCCGAACAAGACGAGGAGTGGTTGACCGCCAAAATCTACCTGACGATGAAACACTAAACCACCGACGCGCTCGCGCAACATTCCCGGAACCAACGATCGAAATTTACAGAATAAATGTTGCTTTATCTTGCGCTGCGCGTGGTACAGCACATTCCAGGCGCTGGACAACAGATAAAAGCCAAAGCCGAGGAAGGCATAACTGGCGATGTGCAGCGGACTGAAGTGGGGGTCTCCGGTCTCGCCAAGTAGCGCTGACCACAAGTGACCGGAGTTATGAGACAACAAATCGAGGCCCGGAAACTTCGTCTGTAGCCAACCCGACATCAGATAGATGCTTAGCGGGAAGCCATACATTTCCACGAACAGTGCGACGACAAAGCCGGCGAACGCCCCGAAGGTGCGCCAGTCACGCGCCGTCTGTGGCTTGAAAAAGCTGAAGGCAAACATCAGGAAAATGGCCGAATTGAAGAAGACCAGCAGCCACAATCCGTAGGCTGGGGCGTCGTGTGTCATGGCTTTTCTCCAGTGCCAGGAATCCGCGGTTCCGCCGGCGTGTTCGCGCCGTGCTCGCCGCCGTGTGTGCCATGGCCACGATGCACGAAGACATGCATCAGCGGGCAAGCCAGTAGCAGCAAGAACGGCAGCGCGCCGAAGAAGTGGGCGCGGTGCTCGGTCAGCAAAAAGTATGCGGCTACAGCGCCGAACATGATCAAACCAACGCCATATCTAGAACGCCAGAATGGCGGCGAAGTCATCTGACCAGGCTGATGAACATGACTGTTTTCGTGTTCCATTGAAGTCTCCAGTGGTTGAACTGCCTACACATGACTATTGGCCGGCTTTTACGCCAGCACCCGAAAATTAATCATCATTCCTGCGTCTTCGTGTTCAAGGTTGTGGCAATGAAACACGTAGATCTGGCTGCCGCGGTAGTCGTGCGCAAAGTCAATGGCAATGCGCACGGTTTCGCCGGGCCAGACCAGCACGGTGTCCTTCCAGCCGAGGTCGCTTACGGTACGGCCTTTGCCGAAACGTGACGTGGCGGCAACCTGGGGCGGGCTGCCAACACGTTCCAGCACCTGAAACGAAAAGCCGTGAATATGCATGGGGTGCGGCATGCCGATGGCCGGGTTGCTGATGTTCCAGATTTCCACTGCGCCGCGTCTGACATCGAACGCAATCTCATCCATTTTGAAGGTGCGCCCGTTGATTAAAAACCGCATTTGGCCCATTGAGAGCTCAACCTTGCGTTCGGCAGCGCCTGCGATGTCAATCGGCTTGACCACGGACAGCACTGAAGGCAGCTTGGGGACAAGACGCTTACCTTTGACAACCGACAACTTCAACACGTTGAACGCATGACCCAGCGGCAGCCGCGACGAGCTCATACCACCCATCATCTGCCCCATGCCCATGCCAGCCATACCCCCGGCAGTGCCTTCGTTTTCCATGGCGTCAAAAGCCAGGCTCTTCAAGAAGATGACCTCTCCCGGCTGCGCCTGACCCGCATCAATCAAGACATCCAGACGTTCGCCCGGCGCAAAAAATACCTCCGTCACAGTTTCAGGCCGCTCGATCAAACCGCCATCCGTACCAATGACGGTGAAATCAAGCGGCGTATCGCCCTTGACGAATGCCAGCCGGTAGACACGCGCGTTCGAGCCATTAAGCAGACGCAGGCGGTAAATTCGCGGCGTGACGGTTTGCACCGCGTTGGGTGTCAGGTTGGCCATCACAATATCGCCAAGCCAACCCATCATGGCCTCATGCATTCCCGGCTTGTACAGCAGCTTGCCCTGCGCATCGAACTGTTTGTCTTGTATGACCAGTGGCAGGTCAGTCACACCAAGCTGCAGATCAAGCGCCTTGTTGACGCTGCGCTGATCGTCGTCATCCACCAGAAAAAAACTTGCCAGTCCGTTGTAAGCCTGCTTCGCGGTCAGGTTGTGCGCGTGCGTGTGATACCAGTAAGTACCGCCCCGGTTTCGCACAACAAAGTCGTAGTCGTAGCGCGCACCCGGCCCGATGGTGCTGGACGGGTGGCCATCCATGGCGGCGGGCGTGTGCAAGCCATGCCAGTGAATGATGGTGGGCTCTGGCAATTCATTGTGAAGACTGGCCGTAAAACGCGCGCCGCTTTCCACACGCAAGATAGGGTTCTGGTAAGCCTTGCCAGCCTGCTCAGTCTGGTACAGAAGGAAGGGTGATTCACGGCCTGGCATGAGCGCAAAGCTGGCCGAAGTGGCACGTATTTTTAACGGCCCGGCAACATCAAGCACTCCAAACGGCCCGCTCCCCGCAGGAATAAAGAGATTTTGTTTGAAGTTGTCAAGAGCCACCGGATCAAACGGATAGTGGCGAAACGACCCACCTGCCACCGCGCTGGAGCGCGGCGAGCCGTAGTACATCCATGCGGCGCCACCGGCAGCAGCCGCTACAGCTACCCCAGCAAACTGAAACAGCTGTCTTCTTTGCAACATGATTTTTGCCTTAACGGGCCGGTGTAGCAGGCATGCGGTCCATCATCATTTTCATCATGGTTTGCATCATCGCCATGCGTTTTTCCATCATGGCGTGATGCGCCTTCATATCAGCAGACATACCACCCATGCCTTGCATGCCAGCCATACCGGGCTTGGCCATGCCCTCCATCATCTTCATGCCATCCTGCATGGATTTCATGTGTTCAGCCATCAGCGCGTTACGCTCTTCGGGTGTTTTGGCATTCATCAATTTTTCATGCATGGCCTGCATGACTTTTGTTTGCGCGTCCAAATGCGCCGAATGGTCAGGCGCAGCTGCGGTTGGCGTAGCTGCCTTGGCCATAGGCATGGGCATTGATGGGGCTGTGTTGCAAGCCATCAAAGTGCCAGCAACGCCGATTGCAAGAGACAGTGGGATAAAGCGGAAGTTGGTCATGAAAGGCTCCTGAAATTAAAAACTAAAAAAGATCTGAGATGGAAATTTAAAGCGTCAAACAGTC
The DNA here is from genome assembly GCA_031375685.1 of Polaromonas sp. Lineage (GTDB taxonomy): Bacteria > Pseudomonadota > Gammaproteobacteria > Burkholderiales > Burkholderiaceae_C > Polaromonas. Next base: position 2,995 of record JANMIH010000199.1, read on the forward strand.
GGGCCCGTCTGGGCACAGCGTTCAACAAAACATCGATTGTGTGGAGAGACTTGTGCTTGAATCATCGCCAAGCAGACAAGCTGCAAGCTACCCGTTAAAGGGCAAGTCTGGCGTAGAGCACCCTGATAGGCAGCAAGAGTGCAGTGCGATTGCTGATGATGGGCATTTTGAATTCAACCCGGGAAGATTCAGCTGAAGACCATAATCTGGCAATGATCATGGATGAACCAGGATCAATCTGACTGGCTGCGTATTTTTTGGGCAAAGACTTTGAGCTGTCGTCGCAGAATTTCAGGCAAGGCTGCTTTGAGTTATGCGTATCGTCGTGATCCGATAAACCAGCTTCGGTTTGAATATGCCGGTTCAAGCTGACGCGGCTTGCATCATGCTGTGACGCCTGTACCGTTTCTGATGCATGAGTCGCGCCAGGTGCCTCAAGAAGGCAAGCGTTGGCAACGCCCGATACCAGCGAAAACATCCAGACCAGCAACATGGCAGATGCCCTTGTTCGGTTCATGCAAATGATGAAAAACTTGTTCATGATGGTTTAAATCTCAAGGTATCACTATATTGAAACCTGGCTCATCAATGTTGATTCAGATCAAACTTTGGTCGATCGGGATAGCCAAGGTGCCGTCATTCATCAATTTGCGATTAGCACATCTGACAGTTGCCATGCGTTCGGTCGTAACATCAGGCTCTGACTATTTTTTCATTGGCATCACTGGCTCGCCCATCTTCATGTCAGACACCCCGCGCTTGGCCAGAAACTTGTCAAAAGCTGCTATCTTTTTTTTCTGAGCGCGAATAATGTCTTTGGCCATCGCGCGCATTCGGGGATCTTTGCCGTTTTGCAATTCCGCTTCAGCCATGGTGACCGCTGACTGGTGGTGGATACGCATCATGGCGGCAAAGTCCGTGTCCACGTTGCCCGTAGCCTTCATGGCCATCATCTTGTCCTGCATGTCCGTCATCATGGATTTCATGTCCATGCCCTGCTTCATGCCTGGCTTCATGTCCATGCCGCCCTTCATGTCCATTTTCGGCATCGGCTTCACAATGTCGGCAGGCATGGGGGCGGGCGACTGGGGCTGGGGCTGCGAGTTGGCAGTTGCCATCATGATGCTCACGCCCAAAGTGATGAGAGCCGTTCGGAACAGTTTTATTGATATTTTCATAATTCATGACAACCGCTTTCATCCACGCGCGTTATGTTTCCAACGAGTTGTTTGGAGACATGAAGCATGGCAAGAAAAGCGATGGACGAGGCAACAAAGAAGCGCG
>JANMIH010000257.1:0-6392 GCA_031375685.1 Polaromonas sp.
CCAGCGGATATGCATCGGGGCCAGCGGGCGAGCCTGGGAAACCAGGCGAACCACGCAATCAAGGCCGGATATAAGTGAGCAGCCGACTTCTTCGCAACACAACACAAATTCTTCTTGCTATCCGGGAGGCATCCATATAAGAACAACATGCCCAAATTTGCTGCCAACCTGTCGATGATGTACACCGAGCGTCCGTTTCTTGACCGCTTTGAAGCCGCCGCCAAAGACGGTTTCAAGGCCGTCGAGTACCTGTTCCCCTACGCCTACCCAGCAACAGAACTCGCCGCGCGCCTGAAGGCCAACAACTTGCAGCAAGTGCTGTTTAACGCACCACCGGGCGGCACGGACACGGCCAGCATTGCCAAAGCATGGGACACCGACGGCAGCAAAGGCACCGCATGTGTGCCGGGCCGCGAAGCTGAATTCAAAGCCGGCATTGCGCTGGCCCTGGCCTATGCCGAGGCATTGCATTGCCCGCGCATCCACCTCATGGCGGGGTTGATCCCTCAAGGCCTCAGCCGCGAAGACGTGCAGGGCACCTACATCAGCAACCTGCGCTGGGCCGCCAATGAGGCCGCCAAAGCAGGCCTTGATGTGCTGATGGAGCCGATCAACACACGCGACATTCCGCGCTTCTTTTTAAACCGCCAGGACCACGCGCATGACATCATTGGCCAGGTGGGTGCGCCCAACCTCAAGGTGCAAATGGACCTGTACCACTGCCAGATTGTTGAAGGCGACGTGGCCACAAAAATCCGCCAATACCTGCCCACCGGCAACGTCGGCCATTTTCAGATTGCGGGTGTGCCCGAGCGGCACGAGCCCGATGTGGGCGAGCTGAACTACCCGTACTTGTTTGATGTGATCGACGACGTCAGCCAGCAGTGCAACTGGCAAGGCTGGGTCGGCTGTGAATACCGGCCCAAAAAAGGCAGCCAAGCCGGTGGCACGTCAGCCGGGCTGGGCTGGCTGCATAACCTCGGTTCTCAAAAATAGCCTGCCGTCTTACAAGCAGGGTAGGCGCATCGGCGTAACAATGGCAGATTGACATTTCCCAGCCGCCCATGACCCCACCCGAATCGCTAGACGCCCGCACCAAAGTCAAAAAACCCAAGCCTGCCCTGCCACTGCCCGTGGCTAACGCAGACGTGCGCGCCGAAACCGAAGAAGCGCTGACGCAAGCCGCTAAAACCTTTTCCATCAAGGTGCTGACGGTCAATATCCACAAGGGCTTCACGTTTTTTAACCGCAAGTTCATCCTGCCCGAGCTGCGCGAAGCGGTACGCAAAATCGGCGCAGACGTCGTGTTTTTGCAAGAAGTCACCGGCAGCCACACGCACCACGGCAACAAGTTTGACAACTACCCCGACGCACCGCACTACGAGTTTTTGGCCGACAGCATCTGGCCCGAGTTTGCCTACGGCCGCAACGCGGTGTACGACAAAGGCGACCACGGCAACGCCGTGATGTCCAAGTTCCCCATCGTGCGGTTTGAAAACCACGACGTGTCCATCAGCGGCCCAGAGCGGCGCGGCCTGCTGCATTGCGAGATCGCCATCCCGGGGCGCAGCATCAACCTGCATGCGGTGTGCGTGCATTTGAGCTTGACCGAAACCCACCGCACCCAGCAGATGGACAGGCTCTGCAAACTAATCGCCGCCCAGGTGCCGCCGCAAGCACCGCTGGTGGTGGCGGGCGACTTCAATGACTGGCGGCACCGCGCCAAAGACCAGCTGGCGCAAGGCGCAGGGCTGCACGAGGTGTTTGTACAAGCGCATGGCCAGCCGGCCCGCACCTTTCCGGCACGCAAGCCGCTGCTGCGGCTGGACCGTATTTACGTGCGCAACGCCATTGGCCACAAACCCGTGGTGCTGCCGCACAAGCCGTGGTCACATTTGTCTGACCACGCGCCACTGGCGGCTGAAATCGAGTTGTAGCCCAGGCTACCAGCCGCTATTGATTCAGTAGCTGCTTGTGCCCGGCTTCATTGGGCCAGGGGTCTGAATGACCCTTAAAAGCGATAGCTCACAAACACATTGGCAGCGTTTTGTGACTTGCTTTCGGTGATCGGGCTGTTGGCGGCATCGCCCTGCAAGCGAGCCGCCGTGACACCAGCGCGAACACTCCAGTTGTTGTCGATACGGTAACTGGCACTGACCGACAGGCGCAGCGTGTTGACGCCGCTTTTGGCGGTGTAAACCGGCCGCTTGGATGCAACGCTCTGTGCGGCGTTGATACCAAAAACGGTTTGTAAATACGTCCCATCAGCCCAGGTCAGCCCGGGACCCGCCGACACGGTGAGTTGCCCGGTCAGCTTGGCCCGTCCCTCCACGTCAAGCGAGATCAACGTGCCCTGTTTGTTACCGCCCAGGTCGGTCATCACATTGCCGCGTACCCCCAGCGCACCAACGTTGTAGCTGCCATAAATGCCACCGCGCACCGCGTTGCTGATGTCTCCCAGGCCAGCGAGCCGGGCAAACTCTGCCTCTTTACGCACCTTTGAGAACCCGCCACCCACGGCCACACCCAAACGCATTTCCTGGGTCTGGTACAGGTCGTAACCTACGCCAAACGGCAGGCCCGTGCCTGGCACGCTACCGATAAAGAGCGGCCCTTTGCTGGCCAGAAACAGCGGCACAAACTCGGTTTTGCGGCTGGCGCTGCCAGGGAAAGCTGCGCGCGCAACAACACCGCCGCCGACAGTGAACTGCCATGCGTCACTTTGAGGCGGCTGGCCTGACTGTGCCGCAGCACCCAGGGGCAGGCTGGCAACGCCGGCCGTAAAAATGCCCAACAGCGTCAGCAGGCGTGAAGAAATGGCGCGTTGTTTCATGTCGGTGTCTCGCGGAGTGATAAAGATTACAGCCAGCCCATCAGCGCTGACCGCGTTTGATTATTGACGACATCAACCCAGCCCTGACGAACAACCCGCAACCGCTCTTGGGTATTGCGTCAAAAATGACGCCTTGGCCCGCAAACCACCAACCGCTATTGATTCAGGAGCTGCTTGCGCCCGTATTCATTGGGCAGGAGCCTTAAATGATGCCTAAAACAGGGCTGTTTTCAGCCTTTTCAAGCCACCACCAGCCGCAAGGCCGTGAATTCAGACGGTGCGCCAAAACGTTTGGGTGGCCCCCAGTAGCCTGTGCCCCGGCTGGTGTACACCCACAGGCTTTGCAGCTTGTTCAGCCCGGCGGTAAACGGCTGCTGCAACGGCACAAACAAGTTCCACGGCCAAAACTGCCCGCCATGCGTGTGGCCCGACAACTGCAAGTCAAACCCCGCCTCCAGCGCCGCCTGCGCACTGCGCGGCTGGTGCGCCAGCAAGATGCGCAGCAACGCAGACGCCGGCGCACCCTGCAAGGCCAACACGGGGTCACTGCGGTGCGACGGGTCAAAGTGGTGCGCCGTGTAGTCATTGACGCCCGCCAAAACCAGCGGGGCCACGGTTTGCGAATCGTCCTGCGCGTCCACGCCCAAGCCCTTGCCATGCGCACTGTGATGGAGCACCACATGCTCGTTCATCAGCACCGTCAGCCCCAGCCTGCGCAGCTCGGCAATCCAGGCGTGCGCACCAGAATAGTATTCATGGTTGCCGGTCACAAAATACGTGCCGTGGCGTGACTGCAAACCCGCCAGCGGCGCCACATGCCCCGCCAGGTCGGCCACCCGGCCGTCCACCAGGTCGCCGGTGATGGCCACCACGTCAGCGCCCAGCGTGTTCACCTTGGCCACAATGCGCTGCAAAAACGCATGTTTGATCGTCGGCCCCACATGAATGTCACTGATCTGCGCCAGCGTAAAGCCGTGCAGCGCCGCCGGCAACCCGGCAATGGGCACGTCAACCCGTACCACGGCAGGCGTACGCCGCGCATTCAAAAAGCCCAGCACAGTCACCAGCAAAGCCAGCAACGGCGTGGCTTGGCCAGACAGCATGCGCCAACTTGCCAGCGGCAACGCCACACCCAGGGCATCCACACCCCAGGCCACCACCAGCAGCACATCCCGCAAAGCCGTCAACACAAACAGCGTTGAAAACAGCCCCATCAACAGCAGCCCCACCCAGCTCAGCCGGTCAGCCCACGGCTGGCGGGCAATTCGGCTGCCCAGCAAGCCCAAAGGCATCAAAACGGTAGACAGCACCAGCCCCACGCCCAGCACCCAGCCCCAGGGCGCAGCCAATTCAGGCATCAAACGCCAGCCAACAAACGCATGCAGCAGCGCAACAATAAAAACCAACGGGTAAAAAGTCATGGGTAGCAGTTGGGCGCAGTGGCGGGCTTATTCAAGAGCATGAAGCGTGCCTTATGCGGCTGGCGTCGCGCCCGCACCAGCAGCAAACCGCTACATATTTAGTAGCTGCTTGCGCACGTATTTATTGGGCCAAAGGCCAAAATGAGGCCTGAAAACGGGTCAAAAATGACCAAAAAGCACTTAAAACCCACTACCGGACACCCGCCTCAGCCTCCGGCCACAAACCGGAGAAGTAAAACCGGAGCGCGTGCTGCGGCACACCCAAGCGCAGCTTGCCGTGCGGGCTGTCGGTGGCCAGCAAGCCCCGCTTGAGCAGCGCCGACACCTGCGCCGTGGCCAGCCTGTCACCCAGGCCGCTTGATGCCAGCAGCGCCTTGAACTCGCTGCGCTCCAGCTCCGCCTGCGTGGCAAACAGGTAATGCAGGCCGCGCAGTGATTCCGTACGCACACCCAGCTTCACCACGTTTTCTTCATAGGCCAGGCACGCCGCCATGCGGTCAAGCATGCCGTCAAGCCGTAGCGACTTCTCCATAAACTGTACCTGGTCAAGGCAGGTTTGCAGCGCGTAGGCTATCCAGCTAATCAAGCCCTTATCTGTTAAATTGCCCCGCCCGTCCAAATCCCCCGCGCGCGGCTCATCAGCGGCGGCAAGTTGTTCGTAATACGCCATTTGCGTGCGCGCAAAGCCCCGCAGTGGCGACCACAGCCCATTTGTCAAGCCCAGCTTGCCCAGCACCAGATGCGTGTGCAGCCGCGCCACCCGGCCATTGCCGTCCCGAAAAGGGTGAACCCAGGCCAGCCGCTGGTGCGCCGCCAGCGCCGCCAGCACCTGTAGCTCACCGCGCCGCACGCCGCCGTAGTAAGCGCCCCAACGCGCCAGCATGGGCGCAATGGCAGTAAAAGCCGGGGCAGCATGCCTGCCCACCGACACATCACGAGTTCGCCATGCACCGGGCTCCAGCGTGTCACCGCCATCCATCAGGCGGTCAGCCGCAGGCAGCCGCGCAAACAGGTCCTGGTGAATGTCAGCCACCATCTGCGATTTCCACACCTCAGCTGCAGACCAGCCCGCCCATCGCGCCTCAAGTTGTTGTTCACAAGCCATGTGCGCCACAGCCAGCCGCTGGCGCCGCGCCTTGTCTGCATCGTTTGAAAAGTCACCCCCAAGCGCCTGCTCAATCTCCAGCGGCAGCGTGTGCTGGCCCTCAATCTTGTTGGTGTAGTACGAGTTCATGGCGCGCAACAGCGTGCGCAAGTCCCGCAGCGCATCAGGCGCACAAAACCAGCCCAGCCGGTAAGCTGCACCCTGCAGCTCATGGGCCTGCTCCAGCAGCGGCCCCAGCGCATGCTCACCGGGCAGCAGCGGCTCCATGTGGCTGGGCTGGTCATAAAGCGTGAATTTTTGCGACTTTGATTGCGAGATTAAAACGAATGACACGCCTCGAATCAAAAAATAGATTCTGACCAAGTAAGGCATGGTTAAACTGCAACACTGACAGCATTAAACGCTATCAAATCAGCAGCTGGTTGCGCCCGTGTTTATTAGGCTAAAGGCCAAAATGAGGCCTAAAAAATGCCTGAATAGCGTCTAAAAACTCCGTTTTAGCGCCCCGTAGCACCCCGGCGCGACTGGGTCTGGTTGCCGCTGCCAATGTGCGCCTCACGGTCAGTCCGGCTGTCAGGCGTGCGCTTGGCCTCGTTTTTCTGGGTCAAAGGCTGATCGCCCACCTTGTTGTGGTCGTTCGCCACCTTGCCAGTATGCGCAGCTTGCTCGTCGCGCGTGTTGAGCTTGGTTTTCATGTCGGTTTCCTTCAGGGTTAGGGGCAGGTTTGGCAAAGTCGACAGGACCCAGCCAATTTCATTGTGAAGACGCCTGCTACCCAAACCTGTCAGAAAGTGCCGCGTAGCGTGCGGCGGCAAAGAGATGGCGGCAAGGCAAGGCACGGCTGGGCAGTGACGCCGGCCGTATCAAACGCTATTACATCAGGAGCTGCTTACGCCAGTATTTGAATACGAAGGGACTTCCCACTTTTTGGTAACGGCATCAAAGTGCCAAGATTGGGTTGTTTTCAATCTGAAACCTTTAAAAGGAGAAGTCCCATGAGTAAGATTACACGAGTTGGCGTTGATTTGGCAAA
>JANMIH010000277.1:0-4090 GCA_031375685.1 Polaromonas sp.
GTTTCATTGTCAAAAGCAAAATCGCCCTGGGTCGAATCAAAACCGTGTTCGACCAAGCTACCTTCGTAGCCATGCCAGGTCATGGGCTGCGGCGCAATGCTGGACAGTGGCCAGCGTTTGGCATAGGCAGGTTTTGCGGGGTTCATGGCAAATGCATGTTTAATGTCCGTCAACAGCAGTTCCTGGTGCTGTTGTTCGTGCTGCAGGCCTAGCCTGATGAGCTCAGTCAACTCTTTGTCATGCGCGTGTTGGCCCAACACCTCCAGCACCCGTTCATCAACTGCTTGCCGGTAAGCCATCACCTCTGGCAAAGCAGGGCGGCTGATCAAGCCCCGCTGGGCACGCGGATGCTTGTCACCAATCCCGTTGTAGTAGCTGTTAAACAGAACGCGAAAGCTGGCGTCAAATGGTTTGAAGTTTTTCTCATACTTTTCAAGAATAAAAGTTTCAAAAAACCAGGTCAGGTGAGCCAAATGCCATTTGGTAGGGCTGGCGTCTGACATGGACTGCAATTGGCAGTCCTCAACACTTAAGGGCCGCGCCAGCGCTTCGGTTTGCTCGCGAATTTTCTGAAACTGCAGCGCAAAAGGTTTCTGAGCAAGGGGTGCGGTTTGAAGGGTCGGCATGTCGTTCTCAACAAATATATTCAGGTTTGTCGGCAAAACAGAAATAGTCTTACAGACTACCAGATGACTGTGTAGGTGAAGATGCCAATTTAGCTGCTTACGGCGTCGATTTCACAGTTGGCCCCGCCCTAGAATGTTGTGATGTTTGTTCATTTACGTACCCATACCGAATTCTCCGTTGTTGACGGCACCAACCGCATCGACGAAATCACCGCCGCTGCTGCGGCAGACAAACAGCCAGCGTTAGCCATCAGTGACCTGAGCAACCTGTTTGGCACCGTCAAGTTTTACAAGGCCGCGCGCAGCCATGGCGTCAAGCCGCTCATCGCTGCTGACGTGTGGGTACAGGTGCCTGGCAAAGACGCTGCCGCACCGCCCGCGCGTCTTTTGCTGATTGCGCAAAACCACCAGGGCTACCTCAATTTGTCAGAGCTGCTGACCCGTGCCTGGACGCGCGGCGTGGTGCGTGACCAGGCCATCATCAGCCTGGATTGGCTGAGTGAGCTGAACGAGGGGTTGATCGCGCTGTCAGGCGCGCAGCGTGGCGCCATAGGTCAGGCGCTGGTGCAGGGTGACGATGCGCGGGCGATGGAATGTGCGCTGCATTTCTCAGGTGTCTTTATCCACCGGTTTTACATCGAGCTGCAGCGTGCCGAGCAGGCTGACGATGCGCGCCATGTGCCTGCTGCTGTGCAATTGGCGGCGCGGCTCAAGCTGCCGGTGGTGGCGACGCACCCGGTGCAGTTTTTAACCTATGACGACTACGAGGCGCACGAGGCGCGGGTGTGTATTTCTGAAGGAGAGATCCTGGGCAACGCACGGCGCGTGCGCAAGTTCACGCGTGAGCAATACTTCAAGTCAAGCGCACAAATGCAGGCGCTGTTTGCAGACATTCCCTCGGCCATTGGCAACACACTGGAAATTGCGAAGCGCTGCAATTTAAAGCTCGATTTGGGCAAGCCGATGCTGCCCGACTACCCCACGCCCGAGGTGGATGGTGTGCGCATGGCGGCTGATGACTACTTTCGCCAGCAGTCGTTTGAGGGGCTGGAACAACGCTTGGCGCATCTGTACCCCAACGCAGAGCTACGCGAGCAAAAACGGCCAACCTACGTGCAGCGGCTGGAGTTTGAGATAAAAACAATTTTGGGCATGGGTTTCCCGGGCTACTTTTTGATCGTGGGTGACTTCATCAACTGAGCCAAAAACAATGGCTGCCCGGTCGGGCCGGGGCGGGGCTCCGGTGCAGGTTCACTGGTTGCCTATTCACTGAAGATCACGGATCTGGATCCCCTGCGGTACAACCTGCTGTTTGAGCGGTTTTTGAACCCTGAACGGGTGTCCATGCCCGACTTTGACATCGACTTTTGCCAGGCCAATCGCGACCGTGTGATTGACTACGTGAAAGACAAATATGGCCATGCGGCGGTCAGCCAGATCGTCACCTTTGGCACCATGGCGGCGCGCGCGGCGATTCGTGATGTGGGCCGCGTGCTGGACTTTCCGTATGGCTTTTGCGACGGGATTTCCAAGCTGATTCCGAACAAACCCGGACAGGCTGTGACGCTGCAATTGCTGCCGGCAGAGCGCAAGAAAAGCGACAAGATGGTTTACGCGCTTGAGGCCGAACCCATCCTGGCCGAGCGTGAGCGAAAAGAAGAGGACGTGCATACCTTGCTGGAGCTGGCCCGCAAGCTCGAAGGCCTGACGCGCAACGTGGGCATGCATGCTGGTGGTGTGTTGATTGCCCCCGGCAAGTTGACAGATTTTTGTCCTCTCTACTTGCAGCCCGGCAGCACGTCAGCAGTGAGCCAGTTTGATAAAAACGATGTGGAGGCGATTGGCCTCGTCAAGTTTGACTTTTTGGGTCTGGCCACATTGACGATTCTGGAGATTGCCAAAGACTTCATCGTTGCACGGCATCCGTCGCAAAAAGACTTTGCGTTTGAAAATCTCCCGCTGGACGATGCGCGGGTCTACAAGCTGTTTGCCGAAGGTCAGACCGAGGCCGTGTTCCAGTTTGAAAGTACCGGCATGCAGCGCATGCTCAAAGACGCCAAACCCGACCGGCTGGAAGACCTGATCGCGATGAACGCGCTGTACCGGCCCGGCCCGATGGACCTGATTCCGACCTACATCGCCCGCAAGCAGGGCAAAGAAGTGCCCGATTACCCGGACCCGCGCGTCAAGCCGATGCTGGAAGAAACCTACGGCATCATGGTCTACCAGGAGCAGGTGATGCAAACCGCGCAGATTCTGGGTGGCTACTCACTCGGTGGCGCCGACATGCTGCGCCGCGCGATGGGCAAAAAAGACGAGAAGGAAATGGCAGCCCAGCGCGAGGTGTTCCGCAAGGGCGCGGGCGACAATGGTTTGACGCAAGAAAAAGCCGACGAGGTTTTTGACCTGATGGAAAAGTTTGCAGGCTACGGCTTTAACAAGTCGCATTCTGCTGCGTACGCCCTGCTGGCGTACCACACCGCCTGGCTGAAGGTGCATTACACGGCAGAGTTTTTTGCCGCCAACATGACGGTGGAAATGGGCGACACCGACAAGCTCAAAATCTTGCACGGTGATGCGCTCAAAATGGGCATCACCTTTGAGTCACCTGACGTGAACCGGGGCGCCTTTCGGTTTGAGCCGACAAGCAACACCACGGTGCGCTACGGCCTGGGTGCCATCAAGGGCACAGGCGAGCAGGCCATTGCCGCAATTGTTGAAGCGCGCAAAGGCGGCTTGTTCACATCGCTGTATGACTTTTGCGTGCGTGTGGAGCGCACAAAAATCAACAAGCGCACGGTGGAGGCACTGATCAAGGCGGGCGCGTTTGACAGCCTTCAGTTAAACCGTGCGTCGCTGCTTGCATCCGTTGACCAGGCCTTTGAATTCGCCTTGGCCGCCGAGGCCAACGCCAACCAGGGCGGTCTGTTTGACATGTCGGATTCCCACGCGGCCAGCACGCAAGAGCCCGAGCTGGTAGACGCCATGCCGTTTGGCATCAAGGCGCGTCTGGTGCATGAAAAAACCGCCATCGGCTTTTACCTTTCAGGCCATTTGTTTGACGAGGTCGAAACCGAGGTACGGCAGTTTGCCAAATTGAAACTCGAAGACCTGCTGGACTCACGCGAGCCGCGCCTGCTGGCGGCCATCGTCACGGACTTGCGGGTAATCAATGGCAATCGCGGCAAGGTCGTCATCTTCAAGCTCGACGACAAAACTGACACGCTCGAAGCTTCTGTGGACGAGGCAAGCTACAACGCCAACCGGCATTTGCTCAAGGACGACGAGCTGGTGATTGTGCAGGGCACGCTGCAAGGCGCGTCAGAGCGTTTTGGCAGGCGCTTCAAGGTGACGCAAGTGTGGGACCTGGAAACTGCACGCTGCAAGTTTGGCAAATACCTGCGTGTGGCTGTCAATGGCGTTGCGCCCGATATTGCCCGCATGGTCAGGGACTTTCCACCACG
>JANMIH010000282.1:0-10893 GCA_031375685.1 Polaromonas sp.
GCCATGGTGCAGCGCATGAACGAAGACGTGAACAAGGTCTTGGCCATGACCGATGTACAGGAAAAGATGGAGCAGTTTGGAGCGGAGGATGGCGGCGGAAGCACGGAGAAATTTGCTGCTTTCATCAAGGCAGAGCAGCAAAAATGGGCTTTGGTCGCCAGCCAGGCCAAGGTTAAAGCCGACGCCTGAACAGTTTTGCAGGGGATTGGACTAAAAAGAGGCTTTTCAGGCTCTTTTTGGCCTTTTTATGCTGCCTTTTAGGGCTGCAGACCAATGAATACGTGCGCAAGCAGCTCCTGAAACAGGAGCGATCTCAAGGTGCGACAGTCTTCTGCTTGTAACTGCAATAGCTGCTGACACCGCATTCCCAGCAGCGTGGTGTGCGTGCTGTACACACATAGCGGCCATGCAATATCAGCCAGTGGTGCGCGTCCACCAGAAATTCTGGCGGGATGCGTTTGAGCAGCTTGAGTTCCACCTCCAGCGGCGTTTTACCCGGTGCCAGACCTGTGCGGTTGCCCATGCGAAAAATGTGGGTGTCCACCGCCATGGTGGCTTCACCAAATACTGAGTTGAGCACCACATTGGCGGTTTTGCGGCCTACACCGGGTAAAGCTTCAAGCGCCTCACGCGAGCGCGGCACCACGCCGCCGTGCAGTTCCACCAGCATCTGGCAGGTTTGCAGCAGGTGTTTGGCCTTGCTGTGATAAAGCCCAATGGTTTTGATGTGATCTTCCAGTTTTTGCAACCCCAAATCCAGAATCGCCTGCGGTGTGTTGGCGACGGGGAAAAGGTTGCGGGTGGCCTTGTTCACGCTCACATCGGTTGCCTGGGCAGACAACAGCACGGCAGTCAACAGCTCAAACACGCTGGTATATTCAAGCTCAGTCACGGGCCGTGGGTTGGCCGCTTTCAAAGTCGCAAAAAACGGCGCGATGTTTTCTTTTCTCATGATCCCATTTTTACATGTCGCTCCAATTCGCCTCCCGCCTGAACAACGTTGAAACCTCGGCCATCCGCGAGCTTTTTAAACTGCTGGGCAAGCCCGGCATCATCAGCTTTGCGGGCGGCTTTCCTGACCCTGCCATGTTTGATGTGGAGGGCATTCAAGAAGCATCCAGCAAAGCCCTGGCTGAAGACCCAGGCGCGGCATTGCAATACGGTGCGACCGAAGGCTTTGGCCCACTTCGTGATGAGCTGGCCAGCTTCATGGGTACGAAGGGCGTGGCAATCACTGCGAACGACTTGATCGTCACTACCGGCAGCCAGCAGGCGCTCGATTTGCTGGGTAAAACCATGATTTCGCCGGGTGACAAAGTCATTGTGGAAGGTCCGACGTTTTTGGCCACCATCCAGTGCTTCAGGTTGTACGGCGCAGAGCTGATCAGCGCACCTTGCGACGGGCACGGTGTCAAAACTGACGAGCTGGAACAACTCATCGCCCAGCACAAACCCAAATTCGTGTATTTGATCCCCACCTTCGGTAACCCAAGCGGCGCATTGCTTAGCCTGGAGCGCCGCAAAAAGGTGCTTGAGCTTGCCGTCAAACACAACACACTGATCGTTGAAGACGACCCGTACGGGGATTTGTACTTCAACGAGCCGCCGCCGTCGTCGCTTTTGGCGCTCAGCAGCGGCGTGCCTGGCAGCCGGGACTTGATCGCCTATTGCGGGTCACTGTCAAAAGTGCTGTCCCCCGGCTTGAGAGTCGGTTGGATGGCAGCGCAGCCCGAACTGCTGGCCAAGGCGACCATGTGCAAGCAGTTCAGTGACGCGCACACCAGCACCTTTGCCCAGGCCACAGCCGCACACTACCTGAAAGCGGGCCGGATGCCGTCAACGCTCGATAACGTCCGCACGGTGTATGCAGAACGCGCCAAGGCTATGGGTGAGTCCTTGCGCCGTGAGCTGGGTGATGCCGTGCAGTTCACACAGCCTGCGGGCGGCTTGTTTTTCTGGGCTCGCCTGACGGGTGCTGGCGGCAAAATTTCAGATGCCGGTGAGTTTGCAAAGCGTGCCATTGACCAGGGCGTGGCCTTTGTGCCAGGCGCACCTTTTTACGCGGCCAACCCTGACAAGGCCAGCTTCAGACTCAGTTTCGCGACCGCAGACGTCGGCAAAATTCAGGAAGGTGTAGCGCGCCTGGCTCGTGCGCTGGCTTGAATTGATGCGCTCGGGCATTTTCAAAACCCGACCATCATCAACACGTAGTACGCTACTGGGTTGTTCAATATTTCGCTTGACAAGACACTTAGGAGATTTTTCGTGAAAAAACTTTTTCCCTCCGCCAATGATGCCCTCAAAGGCGTCGTTCAGGACGGCCAGTTGCTGGCTGTAGGCGGCTTTGGTCTGTGCGGCATTCCTGAAGCGTTGATCGACGCGCTCAAAGACAGCGGCGTTCAAAACCTGACGGTCATATCCAACAACGCCGGGGTTGATGGTTTTGGTTTGGGCAAGCTGCTTGAGAGCCGCCAGATCAAAAAAATGATTGCCAGCTACGTGGGCGAGAACAAGGAGTTTGAACGGCAGTACCTGGCAGGTGAGCTGGAACTTGAATTCACACCGCAAGGCACGCTGGCTGAAAAGCTGCGTGCTGGCGGATCGGGCATTCCCGCGTTTTTTACCAAAACGGGTGTGGGTACGCTGGTGGCTGAGGGCAAAGAGCTGCGCGAGTTTGATGGGCAGACCTACGTGATGGAGCGCGCGCTGCTGCCCGACGTGTCACTTGTTAAAGCCTGGCGCGCTGACAAGTCAGGCAATTTGCAATTTCGCCTGACGGCGCGCAACTTCAATCCGGCTGCTGCCATGGCCGGAAAGGTGTGCATTGTGGAGGTGGAAGAAGTGGTTGAAACCGGGGCGATGGAACCCGACCAGATTCATTTGCCTGGCATTTATGTGCACCGTATTGTGTGCAACCCGACGCCTGAAAAGCGCATTGAAAAACGGACGATCACAGAGAAAGCAGGGGTTTAAATCATGGCCTGGACACAAGACCAAATGGCAGCGCGCGCTGCCAAAGAGCTGCAAGACGGTTTTTACGTCAACCTTGGCATTGGCATCCCCACCCTGGTAGCCAACCACGTCAGTCCTGACATTGAGGTGTGGCTGCAATCTGAAAACGGCATGCTGGGCATTGGCCCGTTTCCGACAGAAGACCAGGTGGATGCTGATTTGATCAACGCTGGCAAACAAACCGTCACGACCATCAAGGGCTCATCGATTTTTGGCTCTGACCAATCGTTCGGCATGATTCGCGCAGGCAAGATCAACCTGAGCATTCTGGGTGCGATGCAGGTCAGTGAAAAGGGCGACCTGGCCAACTGGATGATTCCGGGCAAGATGGTCAAAGGCATGGGCGGTGCGATGGACTTGGTCGCAGGCGTCAAGCGCGTGATTATTTTGATGGAGCACGTTGCACGCAAGAAGGACGGCACAGAAGACATGAAAATCGTGCCGCAATGCACGCTGCCCTTCACCGGTGTGGGCGTGGTTGACCGCATCATCACCGACCTGGCCGTGATGGACGTGACACCCGAAGGACTCAAGGTGATTGAGCTGGCTGAAGGCGTGACACTAGAGACGCTGCAGGCCAAAACTGGCGTGAAACTCATTCAGTCTTGATCGCCCTGAGACAAAGTCTTGGTACTAACCCGTTGTCTGTGCTATAGTCATGGGCTTGGCTCAGCACACGGGTGCAGACCATTTGTACATCTACCTCACACTTGTGGACTCTTTTTGATGGAGTCACCGCTTCAGGCAAATTCTTTGACCTGATTCGCATATTCGTTTGATGGTTGATGTTTTATTAACCATGAACGAAGCGGCCTGCAACAGCGAGCCGTGCAAGTTCTGCTGCTTCGCGTCACAAACGCGCTTGCAGCTGATTAGTGAGAAAAAACATGACTGACTCTTTTGAGGCTCGCGGTGATTCTTTTGCCGAGCCAAACTTTGACACTGAAATTACAGATGGTGCCAGCGTGCTGGAAACATCTCTGGACGCTATCGCCCCTGAGCCCAACGGCTTTGTAAAACTGGGCCTGGCCAAGGAACTGCTGCAAGCTGTGGCCGACATGGGTTTTACCCAGCCCACTGCTGTGCAAATGGCGACCATCCCCAAGGCCATGCAGGCTTTGGATGATGATAATGCAGACAAGAAAGCAAAATTCACCGACCTGCTGGTGTCCAGCCAGACCGGTAGCGGCAAATCCGCAGCGTTCTTGTTGCCCGTGCTGCACACGCTGCTCAAGCAGCAAGAAGAAGCTGAGCGCTTTGAACGCGCCGAGTTTGAGCGCCTGTCTGCCGAGGCGGTTGCTCGCGGTGAAGCGCCTGCCAAAAAGCCCAAGCGCAAAGACCCGACCAACATGCGCAACTTCAAAGCCGCCACACCAGGCGCGCTGATTTTGTGCCCTACGCGTGAATTGGCCCAGCAAGTTTGCGCTGACGCGATTGATCTGGTTCGCCATTGCCGTGGCTTGCGCATTGCCAACGTGGTGGGCGGTATTCCTTACCAGTTGCAAATTGCCAAACTGCAAAACGCCAACCTGGTCGTTGCCACACCCGGTCGTCTGCTTGACCTGCAACGCAGCATGCAAATCAAACTCGACCAGGTTCAATTTTTGGTGGTTGACGAGGCTGACCGCATGCTCGACCTCGGCTTTGCCGACGACCTGACCGAAGTCAACCAGCTCACGATTGAACGCAAGCAGACCATGATGTTCAGCGCCACGTTTGCGCCGCGCATCATGCAACTGGCCACGCGCGTCATGCGCCAGCCACAGCGCGTTGAAATTGACTCGCCGCACGAAAAGCACGCATCGATTACCCAGTCACTGCACTGGGCTGACAACATGACCCACAAGCGCAAGCTGCTGGACCACCTGCTGCGCGACACCACGATCAACCAGGCCATTGTGTTTGCCTGCACGCAAGTTGAATGCGACGGCCTGGCCAATGATTTGGTTCAAGACGGCTTTAGCGCTGTGGCGCTGCACGGCGCGCTGGGCCAGGGCCTGCGCAACCGCCGTTTGATGGCTTTCCGCGATGGCCGTGTCCAGGTGCTGGTGGCAACCGATGTGGCTGCCCGCGGCCTTGACGTGCCAACGATTACCCACGTGATCAACTACGGCTTGCCAATGAAGGCTGAGGATTATGTGCACCGCATTGGCCGTACTGGCCGTGCGGGCCGTGAAGGCAACGCCATCACGATTGCCGAGTTTCGTGACCGCCGCAAGATTCAAGACATTGAGCACTACTCGCAACAAAACCTCAAAGCCAGCGTGATTGCCGGCCTGGAGCCACAGCAGCGCTTTGCGCCGACGTCTGAGCGCCCACGCGGCAACTTTGGTGGCCGTGATGACCGTGGTGGCTCACGTGGTAATTTTGGTGGCGGTGGCTATGCTGGCCGCAAGCCTGCTGGCGGTGGTTTTAATGCCGGTGGCGGTGAGCGTAACTTTGGCGGTGATCGCGGCAACTTCGGTGCCAACGCTGGTGGGCAGCGCGACGACCGTGGCGGCAACTTCCAGAGTCGTCCCGCGCCGCAAGGTGGTTATGCAGATCGCAGCGGTTTCAATGACCGTGGCCCGCGCCGTGATGAGGGTTTTGCACCGCGTGAAGAGCGCAGTTTTGCGCCCCGCGAAGACCGGAACTTTGCGCCACGCCCCGAGCGTTCATTTGCGCCACGCAATGATGGATTTGCGTCACGCGAAGGTGGGTTCGCCGCACGCGGCGACGGCTTTGCGCCAAAACCTGCGTTTGCAAAACCAGCCTTTGCCAAGCCAGCAGGCAAGGTGTTTGTACCGCGCGATGCCGCCAAGAAAGCTGCCAAGTTTTCCAAAGCACGTGACTGATCAAGCTCTTTGAGTTTTGCGGCTAGCCCGCAAAAAAGCCGCTTCTCATCGTCATGATGTTGAGCGGCTTTTTTATGCCTGTCAAAAAGTTCAAGACGTAAATTCAGTCAACAACTGGCCAGCCAGCGGCGGTTGCGCCAGCAGGCCATCTCTGTCGGCGACCTGCTGACCATTCACCCACACCCCATGCACGCCCAAGGCATCAGTCGTTAACCGCGCCGCGCCGCCCGGTAAATCAAACACGCGGCGTTTCGGGCCGCGTCCCACCGTGGCTGGGTCAAACAACAAGAGATCAGCGGCCATGCCTTCCCTGATCACGCCACGATCTGTCATGCCAAAAATGCTGGCAGGTTGCGACGTCAGGCGGCGTATGGCCTCAGGCAAGCTCATGGCTTTCAACTCGCGTACCCAGTGGCCGAGCAAGTGCAAACCAAAGCCGGCATCGCTGAAAAACGTCAAATGCGCACCCGCATCACTCAGCGAGATGACGCTGTTCGGGTGGTTCAACATGCGGCCTACCGCGTCCGCATCGCTGTTCAGCAATTGGGCAGTGAAGACGGTTTGCAGGTCTTCGGCCAAGGCCAGGTCCAGCATCACGTCCAGTGGATCCTTGCCTTGGGCTTGTGCAATATCTGCTACAGTGCGCTGCTCCAGCGCAGCGTTGGCTGGCAACACGCATTCGACCACATGCACCTTGTCCCACTCGCCGTTAAACAATCGAAAAGTTGTTGGCGCAGCAATTTCGTCGCGTACCAATTGACGGAACGCTTTGTTGCTCAGCACGGTCTTTAGCGTTGCACCTTGCAGGCCCAGCGCAGGCTTCCAGCTTTTCAAGCCTTCAACCGGGTAGGGTGATGCCAGCGTGAAGTCCATCGTCAGCGGGCAGCACGACACCTGGCCTATCAGGCGCTGGCCTCGTGTGTTGGCGCTGGCGATTTGATCCAGATCCTTGAAGACGCCGGTGGGGTTGGTGCTGTTGTGTAGCAGGGCTGCAATCATCACCGGGCGGCCCGACTGTCTGGCCATGTCTTCCAGGAAAGGCACAGGCATTTGCCCGCCT
This sequence comes from Polaromonas sp., assembly GCA_031375685.1. Taxonomy (GTDB): domain Bacteria; phylum Pseudomonadota; class Gammaproteobacteria; order Burkholderiales; family Burkholderiaceae_C; genus Polaromonas. Next base: position 6,907 of record JANMIH010000282.1, read on the forward strand.
TTGGTCACCATGTACACGCCTTTGCCGCGTTCACCCATGGCCTTGATCAGCGCCATCATTTCGTCATCACTGGCCAGGCGCGACGGCATGGGCAAGCCCCCTTCTCCGTTGTGCGCCGGGCTGGTGCTGCTGGCAAAACCGACGGCACCTGCTGTCATCGCGTCCCGCACGATGGTTTGCATTTGTGCAATCTCTGACTGTGTAGCTTCGCGGGTTGAGGCATCCGCCCCCATCACCCACGTGCGTACCGACGAGTGACCAATGTAGGCAGCTGTGTTGACCACGCAGCCTTTGCTGCGCAACATGGCCAGATACTCGGCAAAAGTTTCAAAACCCCAGTCAATGCCGCTTCTTAATACCTCAAGCGACATGCCTTCGACCTGCGTCAGGTTGCGCATGGTCATGTCGCGGTCAGCGGGTTTGCAAGGCGCGATGGTAAAGCCGCAGTTCCCAATCACGGCCGTCGTCACACCCAGTGCGGGGGAGGGCTTGAGCGTGGCGTCCCAAGTAATCTGCGCATCAAAATGGGTGTGGCTGTCGATGATGCCAGGCATCAGTGCCAGGCCTGTACCATCAACGGTTTGATGAGCATTTCCAGGTATATTTTGGGCTATGGCCCTTATTTTATGGGCGTAAACAGCTACGTCTTTGATAGCGGGCTCTGCACCCGTACCGTCATACACCAACGCACCTTTGATCAGCAAGTCATCCATTTTGTCTCTCTTCCATTGATCATCACTCCATGCCGTTGCGACTGGCCAGTTCTACAAACAGGCCGGAGTGGTCCAGGTCGCTCAGGCCGTGTTCAATGCCTTCAGCGTACAGCTTTTCAAACAGCGCAGTGATGGGTGCTGCAAAACCGATTTCTTCAGCCGTTGCCAGCGCATTGCGCATGTCCTTGAGCTGGATGCTCATGCGCGCACGCGGGGCAAAGTCACGCTCCACCATACGCTGGCCATGCACCTGCAAGATGCGGCTGTCGGCAAAGCCGCCGGTAATCGCTTCTTTGACTTTGGCCATGTCCGCGCCGCCAGCTTTAGTAAACAGCAATGCCTCGGCGACAGCCCCAATCGTGATGCCCACAATCATCTGGTTCGCCAGTTTGGCCAACTGGCCACTGCCGTGCGGGCCCACATGGGTGGCGCGGCCAAAGTGCGCAAATACGGTCTGTGCGCGCTCAAAGTCTGCCGCCTTGCCGCCCACCATGATGACCAGTTTGCCGTCTTCAGCGCCCGCAACACCACCAGACACGGGTGCATCCAGGTGCGCAACGCCCAGCGCACCCAGCCGCGCCGCATGGTCACGCGCTTCACGCGGTTTGATGGAGGCCATGTCAATCACCAGCGCACCGGGCTGCATGGCGCGAGCCACGCCCTGGTTAAAGAGGACGTCTTCAACCACCGGACCGCTTTCCAGCATGCTGACGACGATGTCGGCACGCTTGACGGCATCGCTGGCTTGGCTGTAAACGGTTGCGCCCAAGGCTGCCAGGCTGTCTGCCTTGCCCGGTGTTCGGTTCCATACGCCAACGCTGTAGCCCGCCGCGCAGAGCCGCTGCGCCATCGGCAAACCCATGTTGCCCATTCCTAGTACGGTGATTTTCATGCTGCCTTTTGGAGGGGTGTTGCAAACATATCTTCCATCTCGCGCCGGACCTTGTAGGCGTCCGTTGACGTGTCCATCGCCACGTCGGCCCAGCTCAGGCTTTGGCCTTTTTTGACGGGGCGAGTCACTTTCACGTTGTGCGCCAGGCCCAGCGGCAAACCACCCATGCGCGTCGATGTGTCAGCGGGCAGCAGCTTGCCCCATACGGTGTAGCCGCCTTCGCCGTCCAGCATGTCGCCGGGCAACAAGTCCCGCTTGGCGGTAGCCACCACATCCGCATTCCAGCAGGTGGCCACCCCTGTCGGTTCACTGCGCAGCGCCACGCTGGCAACCGACACGCCAACCTCCAGCCCAATCAAATGCCAGCGCTTGTACAGCGTGAAGTAACGCCCGCTGGGGTCGGTGTGGGCGTTGTACTCTTCAAAGCAGTTTTTGATGTAGTCGGTTTCAGCCTCGACCGTCACCCACACGCCCATGCGAATGTCGTACGGAATCTTGCGGCCATTGGCTTCCAGCGATGAGATCACCTCGACCATGCCCTTGCGCTCCAGCACGCCGCCTTCGCTTATCGGCCGCGTCACAAACGGTATGTCTTCAACGCTGGCGGGCGGGTACAGCAAGCCATTGCTCGGCACTGTCAGCCCGGTAGCGTTGGCCACAGCGGTACATTCAATCGATGGTTTGGAGCCGTCCAGAAAGCTGTTGAACATTTTTGGGTTCAGCCCACCGCGTGTGGCTTGCTCAGGCGTCAAACCGTAGTTGCCCCACACGGTGTCTGGCGTGCTGTCTGAAAAATGTGGCAGCCACTTGTGGCCACGGCCTGCTGCCACCACGGGGAAGCCGCAAGTACGCGCCCAGTCCACCAGGTCGCATATCAGCGCAGGCTGGTCGCCAAAGGCCATGGAATACACCACGCCCGCTTGCGCGGCTTTTCTTGCAAGCAGCGGCCCGCAAAACGCGTCCGCCTCCACCGTCACGTTCACCACATGCTTGCCATGTGCAAAGGCGGCCAGGCAATGTTCAACCGCAGCCACCGGGTTGCCCGTGCATTCCACAATGATGTCGATTTGCGGATGCGTCACCACTGCACGCCAGTCATCGGTGATCCACGTCGCTCCTGTTTTAATAGCTTCTTGCGCCGATTCTGCCTTTGTTGAAAGCGGATTCCACCCCACGCGGGCCAGGTTGATGCGCGCTGCGTCGGGTGACAGGTCAGCAATGGCCACCAGATGCACGCCGGGCGTTTTGGGAATCTGCGCCAGGTACATGCTGCCAAATTTGCCCGCGCCAATGAGGCCGATACGGATGGGCTGGTTGTTGGCTGCGCGCTGCTGGAGTTTTGTGTAAAGGCTCATGACTAATCAGGCCGCGAGTTTGAATTCATCCATTGACGTTTGCAGCGCACTTGCAGGCACGCCATCCTTCCAGGGCAAGTCAACCGGGTAGTCTTTGACAAGGCAATCGTCGGGCAGGCATTCAATTGGCGTGAAGTCCCTGTGGGCAATGTACTCAGGGCGCTTGTGGCGGCGGATGTGGTTGCTCACCGCGCACAGGCTCAGGTACACGCTGACCCGGTCAAACGGCGACAGGTTGCTGCCCGATGCATGCACCAGGCAGGAGTGAAACAGAATCATCGAACCCGCCGGGCCTTTGGGGCTGACGATGCCGCCTTCTTTGCCGCCTGCGCGTTGCACCAGTTGGCGAATCAGGTTGTTGTCAACCGTCCATAGCGGGTAGCTGGTGGTTGTCAGGTCGTGTTTGGCCTCGACCACGCCTTTTTTGTGGCTGCCGGGGATAAACATCAGCGGGCCATTGTGCTCGGTCACATCGTCCAGAAAAATCGCGATGTTCATGGCCCGTTCGGTCGGCATGTGGTCGTCGTTCAGCCAGGTGCCGTAGTCCTGATGCCACTGCCACACGTCGCCTTCAAAAGCCATCTTGCCGTTAATCTTGAACTGGTGCATGTACAGCTTTTCGCCCAGCAGGCTTTCGACAGGCTCGATCATGCGCGGGTGGCGGGCCAGCTTGGCAAACGGCTCGCTGTACATGTGCGCTGCAAAGTTGGTACGCACGGCGTCTTTGCCTTTTTCACGCACGTTGTAGTCTTCGCGGCGGCTGTACAGCTCGGGCACAGCATCAGTCAGTGCCTTTGTTTCTTCAGCCGTGAAGTGGCCGGGGAAGAACAGGTAACCGTCACGGTCGAACTGGGCGAGTTGGTCGGGGGTCAATGTCATGGTTTGTCTCCTGGGGTGTCTAAATGGTTTTTAAAAGGGCTTGGGTGAGTAAAGCAGCGAGGTTCTGGCCAGCGTCTTCGCCATGCTGGCGACTCAGGGCTTCGGCTTTGGCAGCGTCACCCAGCGCGATGGCCTGGGCAATGGCTTC
>JANMIH010000285.1:0-7675 GCA_031375685.1 Polaromonas sp.
TCAGCGCTTTGCTAGCCGAACAAGACGAGGAGTGGTTGACCGCCAAAATCTACCTGACGATGAAACACTAAACCACCGACGCGCTCGCGCAACATTCCCGGAACCAACGATCGAAATTTACAGAATAAATGTTGCTTTATCCAGCCACTCGCAGATGCTTTTCCACTGCTCCAGGTCTTTTTCAACCCGGCCAGGCGCCACATCAAACAGGCTCAAGCCGCGCGCGGCCAGGTGAATGTAGTTTTGCGTGTCACGCACCATGCCCAACACAGGCACACCCAAACCATCCACAAACCCGCGCAGCTTGTCAGCCGCAATCGTGCGGGAATCCACCCGCATGCCGACAATGCCCACCTGCAGCTTGCCAGCGTGACGGTGCTCTGCCAGCTGGTCCAAAAAAGCGCGGGTGGCAAAAATATCAAACACGCTTGGCTGTAGCGGCACGATGATCTTGTCGGCCAGTTTGATCACATCGTTAAACCGCCAGCCATGCAGGCCGCCCGGCGTGTCCAGCACCACATGCGTCGTCCCCTTGGGTGGCTTGGCGATCTGGTCAGCCGTGATGTCCCAGGTCGCAATCGGCCTGGCAGCAGGTGGGCGCAGCCCCAGCCACAGTCTGGACGACTGTTGCCTGTCCGCATCGCCCAGCATCACGGCACGACCCTGGCTGGCAAAATAACCCGCCACATTGGTGGCAAGGGTCGATTTACCGACACCGCCTTTCGGATTGGCAATCACCACGACTGGCATGTTGAACTCCTCAATTCAGTTAAGTGAACTTTTACGCTATGGTAACGGCTAGCAAGCAACCACAAACACTATGGAACACACCCCTGACTGGCTGATTAACAGCTTTATTTACCTGGCTGCTGCCGTGATTGCCGTGCCTGTGGCAAAAAAACTGGGGCTGGGCGCCATCATCGGTTACCTGGCCGCCGGCATTGCGATTGGCCCTTGGGGTTTAAAACTTGTCACCAACGTGCAGGACATCCTTCACTTTGCCGAATTTGGCGTGGTGCTGATGCTGTTTCTTGTGGGTCTTGAACTGGAGCCCAAACGTCTGTGGAATTTGCGCCGCCCGATTTTTGGCTGGGGCAGTGCGCAAATGCTGGCTTGTACCGTCGCCATCTCAGGCGTGGCGATGGTTTTTGGTGTCAGCTGGCAAATTGCACTGGTCGCAGGCCTGGGCCTGGCACTGTCAAGCACAGCCATCGCCCTGCAAGCCATTGGCGAGCGCAATTTGATGCCGACATCCAGCGGGCAGGCCGGATTTTCGATTCTGCTGTTTCAGGACGTAGCCGCCATCCCGATTTTGGCCTTGTTGCCGCTTCTGGCCATTTCAGGAGGCTCAAATGAGGCTTTAGATCAATCAAATCGGGCTCTGGAAGCTATTAAAATAATAGCGATTATTGGCGGCATCATTCTGGGTGGGCGCCTGCTGCTGCGTCCCGTGCTGGGCTGGATCGCCAAAAGCGACACGCCAGAAATATTTACCGCCGCGTCGCTTCTTTTGGTGGTCGGCATTGCAGCACTCATGCAGTTTGTCGGCCTGTCGATGGCGCTAGGCGCATTTTTAGCGGGCGTGCTGCTGGCTGAAAGCGAATACCGCCGTGAGCTGGAAACCGACATTGAGCCGTTTAAGGGTCTGCTGCTAGGCCTGTTTTTCATTGCAGTCGGCATGAGCATTGATTTTGGCGTGCTGCTGGCGTCCCCTGGCTTGATGGCGGCCATTTTGTTTGGTTTTTTAGGCTTGAAGCTGGTAGTGATTTACGCCTTGGCCAAGGCCATGAAACTGCCTTTTCAGGAGCGCCCGGTGTTTACCGTGCTGCTGGCGCAGGGCGGTGAATTTGCCTTTGTAGTGTTTCAGGCAGCTAGCACGGCGAATGTGTTTTCAATGGAAACATCGTCGCTGCTGATTGGCGCGGTTGCGCTGTCGATGCTGATCACGCCATTGATTCTGATTGCTGTCGACAAGCTGCTGCTGCCGCGCTATGCCAACTGCAACGTCACGCCAATGGCTGAAATATCAGAACAACAAACCGCGCCCATCATCATTGCCGGCTTTGGCCGTTACGGTCAAATTGTCGGCCGCATGCTGCTGGCTCAGGGCATTGCACCTACCGTGCTTGACCACGATGCCAACATCATCGAAACCGCCAGGTCGTTTGGCTACCGCGTGTTTTACGGCGACGCGACACGGCTTGATTTGCTGCGCACCGCAGGCGCGGCCAGCGCCAAAGTCATTGTGGTGGCGGTGGACGATGTGGCGCAGTCCATCAAGCTGGTTGAGATGGTCAAGGCGCATTTCCCGCAGCTTGACATCGTCGCTAGAGCCCGTGACGTGACCCATTGGAACCAGCTGCGCGACCTGGGCGTTTTGCGGGTCGAGCGCGAGGTGTTTGAGTCCAGCCTGAGAAGCGGCCGCAGCGTGCTGGAGCTGATGGGTCAACCGCCTCACGAGGTCAAGCAGATCGCCCAGCGCTTCAGGCAGCATAACCTGGCATTGTTCGAGCAGCTTTACCCCCACCACAAAGACCGCGCCAAGGTGATAGCGGTGGCCAAACAAGGCCGCGCGCAACTGGAAGAGCAAATGGCCAAAGAGCGTGAGCTAATGGCGCATCAGCGACATGCGGATGGACGTGAAGCGTGAGTAGCATCACATTTGAGCCAAACAACCTGAAACAGGCGTCGAAGTCAACTGAAACCGTCATTTTTATCTGTCAAATATGCCTCAAGCCCAATGAATACGGGCGTAACAAGCTATTGATTACATAGCTTTTACAGTACCTGCCTGCGTCGCCCCAACAAAACCAAGCTCTTGTGCAAACCAGTCCAGCACCGGAATCGTGCCGGGCAACACAGGTGCAACGGTCACAGGCAAGCGTTGCCAGACAAACGACTGGCCTTCATGCATGTGCAATTGGCCTGTCCAGTCAAAGACTTTGCAAAAGTTCAGCCGCACCAGGGCGTGTGGATAGTCAACCAGTTCAACCTTCCATAGGGTGACAGAACCGATGGTGATACCGATTTCTTCCATCAGCTCACGGCGCAGGGCTTGTTCGACAGTTTCACCAGTTTCCAGTTTTCCGCCCGGAAATTCCCAATAGCCTTCATACACCTTGCCGGGAGGGCGGCTGGTCAGCAGAAAGTCGCCATTGGGTTTGATCAGCACACCCACAGCAACATCGACGGTTTTGCGGTCTGCGCCGCCTTCTCTAGGGCGGTCGCCGTCGGCTACGAGCGTCATTTAATCGGAATGCTTTCCGGCGTAGTCTCTTGCGAATTGGTAAGCGACACGGCCGCTGCGTGAACCCCGCTCAAGCGCCCAGACCAATGATGCAGGTCTGGCTGCCTCAATGGCTGCCTTGTCCACCCCAAACGACGACAGCCACTGCGCCACGATGGTCAGGTACTCATCCTGGCTGAAAGGGTAAAAACTCACCCACAGACCAAAGCGTTCAGACAGCGAAATTTTTTCTTCGATCACTTCACCGGGATGTACCTCACCGTCGTCGGTGTGGGTGTAAGTGAGGTTTTCTTTCATGTACTCAGGCAGCAGGTGGCGGCGGTTGCTGGTGGCGTAAATCAGAACATTGGGCGTGGCGGCGGCGACTGAGCCGTCCAGAATCGACTTGAGGGCTTTGTAGCCAGGCTCGCCCTCTTCAAAGCTCAGGTCATCGCAAAAAACAATGAATTTTTCAGGCAGGTCGCTCACCACATCCACAATGTCGGGCAAGTCTGTCAGGTCAGCTTTGTCGACTTCAATCAGGCGCAGGCCGCGTGCTGAGTATTCATTCAGGCAAGCCCTGATGAGAGATGATTTGCCGGTGCCGCGTGCGCCCGTCAGCAGGACATTGTTAGCGGGTTTGCCGTGGACAAACTGCTCGGTGTTGCGCTGGATTTTTTCTTTTTGATCGTCGATTTCTTTCAAATCGCTCAAAGCCATGCGGCCGATGTGTTTGACCGGCTCCAGGCTGCCATGACCAGAGCTGCGCCGACGGTAGCGGTAGGCCATGGAGGCCGACCAGTCAGGGGCCGTCAGGGGCTGCGGCAAGATTGATTCGATGCGTGCGATCAGTTGCTCTGCACGGTCTATCAATCGTTCAAACTTTTCATTCATAGCAGGGTCTTTTCAAGTGCCAGCACGAATCCGGCTTTGCCGGGCCGTAGATGGCGCCCCATGCGGGGGAGACGCCGCAGGCGCAACGGGGGGGAGTCAATCTAGCTGCGGTAGTCGGCATTGATCTTCACGTAGTCGTAAGACAAATCGCATGTCCAAACGGTGTCTGCCGCGTCACCCCGGCCCAGCGCAACGCGCACGGTGATTTCGCTTTTCTTCATCACGCGCTGGCCGTCGGCCTCGACATAGTCAGCATGCCTGCCACCATTTTTAGCGACCAGTACATCGTCCAGATACAGGTCAATTCTGGTTTGATCCAGGTCTTCAATGCCCGCATAACCGACGGCCGCCAGGATGCGGCCCAGATTCGGGTCACTGGCGAAAAAAGCGGTTTTCACCAATGGCGAATGGGCGATGGCATAGGCAACATTGCGGCATTCGTCGCCTGTCTTGCCATCTTCCACTTTGATGGTGATGAATTTGGTTGCCCCTTCGCCATCACGCACGATGGCTTGCGCAAGTTGTCTGGCAATGCCCATCATGGCGGCGCGCAGGGCTTGGCCTTCAGCACTGTCTAGCGATGTAATAGGGACGTGTTTTGCCTGGTTGCTGGCGACCACGACAAATGAGTCATTGGTCGATGTATCGCCATCAACGGTGACGCGATTGAACGACCCCTCAGCCAGCTCGAGCGCCAGTTGCCCCATGATGCTTTGTGACACGCAGGCATCGGTGGCCATAAAGCCCAGCATGGTTGCCATATTGGGTCGAATCATGCCTGCACCCTTGCTGATGCCGGTGATGGTCACGGGCGCACTGCCCAGAGTGATACGGGCTGAAAACGCCTTGGCCACCGTATCAGTGGTCATGATGGCTTCGGCCGCATTGCCCCAGTTTTCAGCCTGGGCATTGGCAATGGCGGCGGGCAGACCGGCTTGAATCCGCTCGTAGGGCAGCGGCTCCATGATCACGCCTGTAGAAAACGGCAAAATTTGCTCAGGTGACACATTCAGCTCTCGGGCCAGCGCGATGCAGGTGGCTTGGGCACGGGTCAAGCCGTCCTGTCCCGTGCCTGCATTGGCGTTACCAGTGTTGACAACCATGGCGCGAATACCGAAATTTTGACCCTTGTTTTTAGCCAGGTGTTCTCGGCAAATTTGTACCGGTGCGGCACAAAATTTGTTCTGTGTAAAGACCGCACCGACCGAGGCACCTTCATCGAGCAGGAGTACAGCCAGGTCTTTGCGGTTGGCTTTGCGGATACCAGCTTCGGTAATGCCCCAGCGCGCACCAGGTACAGGGAACAACTCAGCGGCGGGTGTGGCAACCAAATTAACGGGCATCGCGTGTCCTTGAAAAATCAGCTCAATTTACCGTGGCACTGCTTGAATTTTTTGCCTGATCCGCAAGGGCAAGGATCGTTGCGGCCTGTGCGCTGCATTTGTTCGGTTGTCAAAGGTGTGAGCCCGCTTTGGGCTTCTTCGTCAGACCTCACTTCAATCTCACCGGTCTCTGTAGGTCCGGTGTAGGTCACATTGGCAATGCGTTCGCCCCTGCTCTCTATCGCCTCGGCAGCCTGGCTCAATTCTTCGCTGGATTGGATTTTGACCATCATCAAGGTTTTGGTTACATCGTTTTTCACGCTGTCAAGCAACTGTCCAAACAGCTCAAAGGCTTCGCGCTTGTACTCCTGCTTGGGCTGCTTTTGGGCATAGCCGCGCAGGTGAATACCCTGGCGAAGGTAGTCGAGCGAGCTCAAATGCTCACGCCAATGGGTGTCGATGCTTTGCAGCAACACCATGCGCTCGAACTGCACAAAGTTCTCTTCACCAATTTGCGCCAGCTTGTCGGCAAATACAGCGTTGGCAGCGGTGATGACCTTTTCAAGAACGTCTTCATCGGTCATCGCTGCGGCGCCTTCGATGTCTTGGGCCAATGACAAGTCTATTTGCCATTCATCACGCAGCACTTTCTCAAGTCCGGCAATGTCCCACTGCTCCTCAACGCTTTCCACCGGCACATACTGGCGCGTCAAGTCGGTGAAGCAGCCTTCACGCAGCGACGCTATCTGGCCGGTCAGGCTCGCAGCATCCATGATGTCGTTGCGCTGCTGGTAGATGACCTTGCGCTGGTCGTTGGCAACGTCATCGTATTCAAGCAACTGTTTGCGAATGTCAAAGTTACGCGACTCGACCTTGCGCTGGGCAGATTCAATGCTGCGTGAAACGATGCCGGCTTCAATGGCTTCGCCATCAGGCATTTTCAGCCTGTCCATGATGGACTTGACGCGGTCGCCCGCAAAAATGCGCATCAGAGGGTCGTCCAGGCTCAGATAAAAACGTGAAGATCCGTTGTCACCCTGACGGCCTGATCGGCCACGCAGCTGGTTATCAATGCGACGCGATTCATGACGCTCAGTGGCAATGATGCGCAAGCCGCCAAGGGATTTGACTTTCTCGTGCTCTTGCGCCCACTGTGCGCGCAACCTGGCAATCTCTGCATCACGACCCGCTTGCGGCGCAGCCTCAAGCCGCTCAACTGCCTCCACCATTTTTTCAACATTGCCGCCCAGCACAATGTCAGTGCCCCGACCTGCCATGTTGGTGGCAATCGTGATCATGCCGAGCTTGCCGGCCTGGGCCACGATATCGGCCTCTCGTGCATGCTGCTTGGCATTGAGCACCTGGTGCGGTAGTTTTTCTTTGATCAGCAACTGGTCAATGATTTCGGAGTTTTCAATCGATGTGGTACCCACCAGCACAGGCTGGCCGCGCTCGTAACATTCACGGATGTCCTTGATCGCCGCTTCGTATTTTTCGCGCGTGGTTTTGTACACACGATCCAGCTGGTCTTCACGCTTGCTGACGCGATTCGGCGGGATGATGGTGGTCTCAAGGCCATAGATTTCAGAGAACTCAAAGGCCTCGGTATCGGCTGTACCCGTCATACCTGCAAGCTTGGCATACAGGCGGAAGTAGTTTTGGAAAGTAATCGAGGCCAGGGTCTGGTTTTCAGCCTGAATCTGCACGCCTTCTTTGGCTTCAACCGCCTGATGCAAACCATCACTCCAGCGGCGACCAGACATCAGACGACCCGTGAATTCATCCACAATCACGATTTCTTTGCCGCCGCTTTCGCCGTCTTGCACCACATAGTGCTGATCGCGGTGGTACAGGTGGTTGGCACGCAGCGCGGCGTACAGGTGATGCATCAGTGTGATGTTGGCCGGGTCGTACAGCGTGGAGCCTTCGGGTATCAGACCCAAGCGGGTCAAAATGCGCTCAGCGTTTTCATGACCTTGCTCGGTCAAGAAGACCTGATGGGTTTTTTCATCCATCGTGAAGTCGCCCGGTTTGGTCACGCCCTCGCCAGTTCGCGGGTCGGCTTCGCCTTCCTGCTTGGTCAACTCGGGCACCACTTTGTTCATGGCGATGTACATCGCGGTGTGATCTTCAGCCTGACCGCTGATGATGAGCGGCGTGCGGGCTTCGTCAATCAGAATTGAATCGACCTCGTCGACGATCGCAAAGTTCAAGCCGCGCTGAACGCGGTCTG
>JANMIH010000287.1:0-7187 GCA_031375685.1 Polaromonas sp.
AATTTGATGGCGTTTTTGGCATCTGGTACGGCAAAGGCCCCGGTGTGGATCGTTGTTCAGACGTCTTCAAGCACGCCAACATGGCGGGTACCACCGAATGGGGCGGCGTGATTGCTGTGGCGGGGGATGACCACATCTCCAAAAGCTCAACCGCTGCGCACCAGAGCGACCATATTTTCAAGGCCTGCGGGCTGCCGGTGTTCTTCCCGGCCAGCGTGCAGGAGATATTGGACTTGGGGCTGCACGCGATTGCCATGAGCCGCTACGCCGGCGTGTGGGCGGGCATGAAGACGATTCAGGAAATCGTGGAGTCGTCCGCCAGCGCCATGATTGACCCGGAGCGCGTGCAAATCAAAATGCCGACAGACTTTGACATGCCGCCGGGCGGCGTACACATTCGCTGGCCCGACGCGCCACTGGCGCAGGAAGAGCGTCTGTTTGACACCAAGTGGTACGCTGCTCTCGCCTACATCCGCGCCAACCGGCTGAACTACAACGCGATTGAGGGCAAGCAGGACAGATTCGGCATGATTGCCAGCGGCAAGGCTTACAACGACACGCGCCAGGCCTTGATGGATTTGGGGCTGGACGACGCAACCTGCCAGCAACTGGGCATACGGCTGCACAAGGTCGGTGTGGTGTGGCCGCTGGAGGCGCAACTGACACGCGAATTTGCCACCGGCCTGCAAGAGATTTTGGTGGTGGAAGAAAAGCGCCAGGTCATTGAATACCAACTGAAAGAAGAGCTGTACAACTGGCGTGCCGATGTGCGGCCCAACATTGTGGGCAAGTTTGGCGACGCGGGCCAGGACGGTGGCGGCGAATGGAGCAGACCGAACCCATCGGCCAACACGCTGCTGCGCGCCAATGCCGATTTGTCTCCCGCACTGATTGCGAAAGCGATTGCCGAGCGGGTCAAAAAACTCGGTCTGGATGCCGACATGACCGCCCGCATTGACGCACGCCTGGCCGTGCTGCAAGCCAAAGAACAGTCATTGACCGTGCTCACGGTGGACAGCGAACGGACACCGTGGTTTTGCTCGGGCTGCCCGCACAACACATCGACCAAGGTGCCTGAAGGCTCACGCGCGATGGCGGGCATTGGCTGCCACTACATGGCGCTGTGGATGGACCGCAGCACGATGGGCTTTACCCAAATGGGCGGCGAGGGCGTGCCTTGGGTGGGTCAACAACACTTCACCACTGACACCCACATGTTTGCCAACCTTGGGGACGGCACGTACTTTCACAGCGGGTTGCTGGCGATTCGCCAGTCGATTACAGCAGGCGTGAACATCACCTACAAAATTTTGTACAACGATGCGGTGGCCATGACAGGCGGCCAGCAGGTGGGTGAGCGTGCTGAAGGGCATTCGGTGGTGCAGATCGCCCAATCGATGCGTGCCGAAGGCGCTATCAAAATCATAGTTGTCACCGACGAGCCTGAAAAGTACGACGACGTGAAACTGGCCGAAGGCGTGACGGTGCACCACCGTGACGAGCTGGACGCGCTGCAAAAGCAGTTCCGCGGGATCAAAGGATGCACCGTCATCATTTACGACCAGACCTGCGCGACTGAAAAGCGCCGCCGCCGCAAGCGCGGCACGCTGGTGGACCCTGCCAAGCGCGTGGTGATCAACGAGCTGGTGTGTGAGGGTTGTGGGGACTGCAGTGTGCAGTCCAACTGCATGAGCGTGGAGCCACTGGAAACTGAATTTGGCCGCAAGCGACAAATCAACCAGAGCACCTGCAACAAAGACTATTCGTGCGTCAAAGGGTTTTGCCCGAGCTTTATCACCGTGGAGGGCGGGCAACTCAAGAAAAAGTCAAAGGCCGACAACAAGCTCAATCCGTTTGCGCTGGGCGAGATCCCCGCACCCAGCATTCCAACGCTGAGCGCTCACCAGGTGTGGGGCACGGTGGTGGCAGGTGTCGGCGGCACGGGCGTGATCACCATCGGCCAATTGATGGGCATGGCTGCGCACATTGAAGGCAAAGGCATCGTCACGCAAGATGCAGCGGGCCTGGCGCAAAAAGGCGGCAGCACCTGGAGCCACGTGCTGATCAGCAATGCAACCGACGGCATTTGCACCACGCGCGTCGGCACGGCCAGTGCCGACCTCATCATTGGCTGCGACCCGATTGTGGCGGCCAACAAGGAAACCATGGCACGCATGCAGGCGGGCAGAACGCATGTGGCGCTGAATGCACACAGCGCGCCCACGGCCACTTTTGTCCACAACGGCGCATGGCAAAACCCGGGCAGTGCTTGCCAGGCCGAGATCGCCAAAGCTGTGGGCATTGACAACGTCGGGACGTTCAATGCTGATCTGGCAGCGACCAAACTGATGGGTGACAGCATTTATACCAATCCGATGCTGCTGGGCTATGCCTGGCAAAAGGGCTGGATACCGCTCAGCCTGGAGTCACTCACCCGTGCGATAGAACTGAACGCCGTAGCAATTGACAACAACAAAACCGCTTTTGCATGGGGCCGCCGGGCTGCGCATGATTTGCCGTCGGTTGAAAAACTCTTTGCACCCGCGCAGGTGATTGCGATGCCTGCGGCCAGGGACAGCGTGGATGCACTGGTGGCCAAGCGGGTTGAGTTTTTGACCGCTTATCAAAATGCAGACTACGCCAAAACCTACGAGGCGTTTGTGCGCAACGTTGAAGCAGCTGAGGCCAAGCTAGGTAAAACTTTGCTGACGCAAAACGTCGCGCGCTACCTGTTCAAACTGATGGCCTACAAAGACGAATACGAAGTGGCGCGCCTGCACACCGACACCGCGTTTTTGAACAAAGTCAACGCCATGTTTGAAGGGGATTTCAAGCTCAACTACAACCTCGCGCCGCCGATGATCTCGAAAAAGAACGAGAAGGGCGAACTGCAAAAGCGCCAATTTGGCCCGTGGATGCTGACAGGTTTTAAAGTGCTGGCCAAGCTCAAAGGGTTGCGCGGCACTGCTTGGGACGTGTTTGGCAAAACCGAAGAACGCAAGATGGAGCGCGCGCTGATTGGCGAGTACACCGCGTCAATTGACCTGCTGCTCAAAACCTTGAATGCTGACAACCATGCTGTCGCGGTGGACGTGGCGCGCATTCCTGAAATGATCAAAGGCTATGGCCATGTGAAGGAGCGCAATGTGAAAACCGCACGACTTCAATGGGCGGGCTTGATGAAGGACTTTGCCTCGACTAGCCGGCAGCCATCCGTTGAAACAGCCCTCCGGGCAGCCGCGTAACAAAACCGTCCAGTTCCAGCGCCAGCAACTTGGCTTGCAGGGCAGGCGTGGGCAGGCCGGTGCGGGCTTGCAGGGCATCCAGGCTAACGATGTCAAAACCCAGGGCTGACAAGAACGCTGAATCGCCTTCCGGCGAAGATGAGGAGAAGCCTTCGGGTGCTTCGTCGTCAACTTCGAGCGGTGATGTGATTGAAGAAAACGGGATCCGCAACTCCTCCATCACGTCCTGCGCAGTTTCGACCAATTTCGCACCTTGCTTGATCAAATAATGGCAGCCACGCGATTGCGGTGAATGAATCGAGCCCGGGATGGCAAAAACATCTTTGCCCTGCTCGCTAGCCAACCGCGCGGTGATGAGGGAGCCAGACTTTAAAGCCGCCTCCACCACCAGGGTGCCGACAGACAATCCCGAAATGATGCGGTTGCGTTTGGGAAAGTTGGCATTCAGCGGTGGTGTGCCAATGGGGAACTCACTGATGATCAAACCGCTGGCAGCAATCCGGTGCGCCAGTGCCAGATGCTTTTTGGGGTAAACGCGGTCCAGCCCGGTGCCGACGACGGCTATCGTCGTGCCGCCGCCTAGCAAGGCACCGTCATGCGCCGCACCGTCCACCCCCAGCGCCAGACCCGACACAATGCATAAACCCTGGCTTGCAAACGCTTTGGCAAACTGCCGGGCGTTGGCCTCGCCTTGTGGCGTGGGGTTGCGGCTGCCAACCATGGCCAAGTTAAGCGCTATGTTTTCAGGAGCTGGTTGCGCAACATTTAATTGGCTTCCCATCATATAAAGCACCAAAGGCGGGTCTTCGATGTTCAGCAGGGCGGCGGGGTACAGTGCGCTGCCAATGGGGGCCACGGCCCGATCGTGAGCGCCAGCCAGCCAGTCCACCGTGGCTTGCAGCAACCCGGCCAGCTTGGGTGGCTCGACTTGAACAGCGCTGACCAGCTTGCTGCCCCCCAGTTGCCGCAAGGCCGCCTCCGATTGTTCAAACACCGCCTCGGCTGAGCCAAAGGCTGCCAGCAATTTGCGTGCGGTGTCGTTGCCAACGCCTGGCGTCAGTGTCAGGCGCAGCCAGGCGGTGAGTTCAGCGCGCTCCAAACCGCAGGTTTTCAGAGTTTTACTTGGGGTTGACGATGCGGTCGCCAACCTTCACGCCGTCCGTGATTTGCAGCACCAGCGCGTAAGACAGATTCTCATAGGTTTTGAAAACCATCAGCAAACCGTTGCGCTCGTTCGGCAGTTTGATCTGCGTACGGGCATTGTCGGTACGGTCGGTCAGGCGCTCGCCGTCTTTCAAGATGGCCATCACGTGGCCAACTTCGAGCCCGTCTTTGGTACCGCGGTTAACCACCACCACCTGGTTTTCAGATGCCAGGCGCACGGCACGGCCGTAAATCGACACGATCTGCCCTGTGATTGGCGTGGCGAGCGCGCGCGGCATGTAGCTTTGCGATGTGCGCTCAGGCTCGGGTATCAGCCGGTCGCCCGTGCGCATTTCTTCTTTGGCGACCACGATGTCAATCGTTGCGGGCACGATCTCAAGCGTGGTTTTGCCATCTTTGTTGGGCACTTCTTGCGTCGACTCGCCGCGTACCAGCTCGGCCTTGCCGACAAACTGCGCCTCGTAGCCCAAAATCGCGCCCGTGGTCGGGTCTTTCAGGGGAGTGGCGTTGCGAAACACGCGGTAGTCCAGTGGCTGGCCTTTGGCATCGCTCAGCGCTTTGCCTGCCGTGCCACTGGCGTACTGGCCGCGCGCATAAGCCCTGTCGCCACGGCTGAGCAGCACCCGGCCCTCCTGGGTTGCCACAATGCGCGGTGCCGTGGCAAAAGTAGCCGCGTCAACAATCATGGGTTCGGCCAAAAATGCTTCAATGGCGTTGGCGTCAAGCGTTGGGATGGACGCATCGGCCAGCGATTCAAAACGGGTGCGCGGCGACACTTTGACGGTGTCTGTTGGCGGGCCGTCGTTGCTGCTGGCTCGCTGGCTGCGCAGTGTGGCTCGGCCATTGACTTTGTCGAGCACCAGCAACTGGCCGGGGTAAATGCGGTGCGGGTTTTTGATGTCTTGCAGGTTCATGCCCCACAGTTCGGGCCAGCGCCAGGGCGACTTTAAAAACATGCCAGAAATGGCCCACAACGTGTCACCGCCCTTGACGGTGTAGCGGTCAGGCGCATTGGGCGCCAGGTCTGCCAGCGGCACACCCGTTTGGG
This sequence comes from Polaromonas sp., assembly GCA_031375685.1. Taxonomy (GTDB): domain Bacteria; phylum Pseudomonadota; class Gammaproteobacteria; order Burkholderiales; family Burkholderiaceae_C; genus Polaromonas. The sequence goes on from JANMIH010000287.1 coordinate 5,458, forward strand.
CGACCTGTGTGGCTGTGGCCTTCTGGTCAGACGTGATGGGCAGGTTTTGCGCCTGAAGCGCACAGGTAACGCCCGCCAGCGCCAAGCAAAGCGGACGCAGGGGTGTGAAACAGGAAAAATGACCGAATTCGTTGTTCATCATGATGGCTCTTAAGCTATTTTGAGTCTGTTTTATCTTGAGAAATTACCATAGATTTTGTACCTAAGCCCTTGATTAGGCAACGAAAATGGGCATTTGCAAGGCCTTGCGCCCCTAAAAGTGCTGAAAATTTGCGAAAATAGCAACAACCACACCGAACCCATGACCCAACTCACCATTCTCCGTTATCCCGACGCCCGCCTGCACACCGTGGCAAAACCCATTGCCGCGGTTGACGCGCGCCTGCAAACGCTTGTTGATGACATGCTTCAAACCATGTATGCCGCCGAGGGCATTGGCCTGGCCGCCACACAGGTCAATGTGCATGAGCGGCTGATTGTGATGGACACCAGCGAGGCGCGTGACCAGCCGCTGGTGCTGATCAACCCGGAGATTGTTTGGGCCAGTGACGAGAAAAAGATCAATGAGGAAGGCTGCCTGTCAGTGCCCGGCATTTATGACGGTGTGGAGCGAGCGGTGTCTGTGAAAGTGCAGGCACTTGACCGGGACGGCAAAACACAGGTTCATGAAGCCGACGGTTTGCTGTCGGTTTGCATCCAGCATGAGATGGACCATTTGATGGGCAAGGTGTTTGTCGAATATTTGTCACCACTCAAGCGCAACCGCATCAAGACCAAGATGCTGAAGAAAAAAGACGACTGACAGGCCAACGCATGAAGGTCATCTTTGCGGGCACGCCCGAGTTTGCCCGCATCGCGCTTGATAAGCTGCACGCCGCTGGTTTTGAGATGGCACTGGTGCTGACCCAGCCCGACCGCCCCGCTGGGCGCGGCTTGAAACTGCAGGCTTCGCCCGTCAAGCAGTGGGCGCTGTCAAACAACATCCCGGTTGCGCAGCCACGCAGTCTGCGGCTGGATGGCAAATACCCGGAGGACGCGCAAGCGGCCAAAGTTGCCATCGGCGCCGCACAAGCCGATGTGATGGTGGTGGCCGCTTATGGGTTGATCCTGCCGCAATGGGTACTTGATACGCCCCGGCTGGGTTGCCTGAATATTCACGCATCGCTGTTGCCACGCTGGCGCGGCGCAGCGCCGATTCACCGGGCCATTGAGGCGGGGGATGCTGAGACCGGTATCACCATCATGCAGATGGACGCCGGGCTGGACACCGGGGATATGTTGTTGGTAGAAAAGCAGGCCATCGCACCCGATGACACAACACCAGCGCTGCATGACAAGCTGGCTGAATTGGGCGGGCGGATGATTGTGCAGGCGCTTCAAATCGCGGGTCGTGGCGAGTTAAAGCCGCAAAAGCAACCGTTTGAAGGCATCACCTACGCCCACAAGATTGAAAAGCATGAAGCGCAAATCAACTGGCAGCAAAGCGCCGCCGTGATTGAACGCCGCATTCGCGCGTTCAACCCCTTTCCGGGTGCATCCAGCGTGTTAAATAGCGAAGTCATCAAGCTGCAGGGCGCTCATGTTTCAGGAGCTGCTTGCCCCCGTGAAATAAGGACTGGAAGAATTATTGATATCCAAAACGAAGGGGTTGACGTGGCCACAGGCGACGGCGTGCTGCGCATCACTCACCTGCATAATTCGGGTGGCAAGTCGCTGCCTGTGGCGGACTT
>JANMIH010000300.1:0-3261 GCA_031375685.1 Polaromonas sp.
AAGAGCGATGCGGTGGCTGCGCGGGTCTGGGAAGGGCACATAGGTTGCGCCGCTTTTGGTGAACTCGCTGTACAGCTCAATGACGTGGCCAATGTCGGCCACTAAAACAAATGGCGGGCGGCCTGCGGCCAGTTCGCTCACGGGCAGGGCGCGTGCGTAGCCCTCGGCTTGCGCTCTGGCCGTCAGCATCGCGGTGCCGTGGGCTGCACCGCCTTTGGCCAGATATTTGAACTTTTTACTCTCCCACACAAAGTGGCCACGGCGGTAGCAGTCAATACGGCCGGGGCTGGTGCTGCCGTCGCCATGGGCAAAGGTGATGGGCCGCTCGAACATGTAGTCGGCCGCTTCTGTGGGCAGCGGGGTTGCAACCTCTAGCAGCGCACACAGTTCCAGGATAAAGGTTTGTGAGCTGGACAGCTCGGTGGCAGCCGTTAATGCAACGCCTTGCCAGCGCTTGATGAAGGCTGTGGCTTGTGTGTTGGCCTGCGGCGGCGTCAAGTTGTTCATTTAGCGCGCCCGCCCAGCCGCGGCAGCCGCCACCTCTCGCCCCAGTTCAATCACAGCCATCGCGTAGTAGCTGCTCCAGTTGTAACGGGTGATGGCGTAAAAATTTTCAGTACCTGCCACGTACTGCGGCGCGTCTGGGCCGTTCAGCAGTTCTATCAGCGCCAGTGGGCCGGTATGTGCTGCACCTGCTGCGTCAAGCACTGCGCCTTTGGCTGTGAATGTTGTGGTGCTGAAGGTGGGCAGAATGTCGGGCGCCATCAGCGCGTCCATGTCCAATTTGCTTTTGTCAAATGTCACCGGGTAATGGGTGGGCATGCCCGGTTGCCAGTTGAAGGCTTTGAAATAATTGGCCACTGAGCCGATCACGTCTGCCGGGCTGTTCCACAGGTCAATCGTTCCGTCACCGTCAAAATCAACCGCATACTTCACCCAGCTCGATGGCATGAATTGCGGCATGCCCATCGCCCCGGCAAAGCTGCCGCGCGGCTCAAACGGGTCGGCTCCCCGGCGGTTTTGCAAGGTTAAGAATTGCTCGACCTCGCCTTTGAAAAACTCGCTGCGCTCTTTGGCCCTTGGGTGGCTCGCGGGGAAGTCAAACGCCAGGGTGGTGATGGCGTCCATCACACGAAAGCTGCCGGTGTCGCGGCCGTAAATCGTCTCAACCCCAATGATGCCGACGATGATGTCAATCGGCACACCGTATTCCTTTTCAGCCCGCTCGAGAACCGCCTGATTGGCTTGCCAAAACCTCACGCCAGCGGCAATGCGGATGGGGTCAATAAAGCGGCTGCGGTAAATGCGCCAGTTTTTAACAAAGGGCTTGGCAGCGGGTTGCATCAAGCGCGATACCGTGGCGCTGTAACGCGCCTGGCCGATGGCTTGTCGTACCCAAGCCGGGTCCAGGTCGCGCCGGGCAGCCAGGTCGTCGGCAAACAGCATCACGTCAGGCCGTGTGGCATACAGTGGTCCTGCGGCAGCTGAAGTTGTTGAAACAGGCCGTTTTTTAGGGTGTTTTGGCTCTTTAGCCCAAGTAATATGTGCGCAAGCAGCTATTAAAATAATAGCAAATAAATAACGGAATACAGATTTTTGATAGGGCATCCAGCGATTTTACGCAGGCCACACCAGGCCATTGAACTGCTGCCTCAGCTGTTTGAGAGTCTGATCAGAGCCAGACGCAGCGTAGCGTTGCGCTTCAAGTCGCATCAGCCAGTTCACCAGCGCGTCGTTCTGGGTGTTGTGGTTGGCTTCTAACAGCGCTGCCAACTGGCGTGGCGATGTGGTGGGGGAGCTCTGAATCCCCGCTTTCGCAAGCCGCCTGCGCGCTTTGCCCAGCATGCGCAGCCACGGGTCGTGCTGGGTGCGCTCCCACAGGCTCCAAAGTGCGCCGAACAGGCTGACCAGGACGATGATGCCAATCAGCACGGTGCTCAGGTCTTGCCAACTGGGAGACTGAAAACCGATGTTTTTGAGCAAGTCAAGCTGCCTGCCTTGCGTGTAGTTGAGGACCCGCTGGTTCCAGGCGTTGTTAATGGCCTCCCAAGTCGCGCGCAACTGCAATGAAAACTGTGGATTGAGGTTGGTCAGCGCTTGGCCGACGACGTTTTGTGGCGGGCTCAGACGTTGAAATGAACCGGTTCTGCCGGGCGACACAGCGGATGTGGGGTCTACCCGCACCCAGCCACGGCCTTCATACCAAACCTCGGCCCAGGCGTGGGCATCGCTTTGACGCACGGTCCAAAAGCCATCAACGGCGTTTCGCTCGCCGCCCTGGTAACCCGTGACGATGCGGGCCGGTACATCCAGAGCGCGCATCAAAATCACAAAGCTCGATGCGATGTGTTCGCAAAAACCTTCTTTTTTGTCAAACCAGAATTCGTCCGCCGTGTTTTGACCGTAAACGCCTGGCTCCAGGGTGTAGGTGTAGCCGCCCGTGCGCAGGCGTTCCATCGCCACCTCCACCAGTGCATCGCTACCCGCCTGGGCGTAGCGCGCATCACGCCGAATCTCATTGGCCAACGCCAACGTGCGGGGGTTAAAACCGGGCGGAAGCTCCACATACTCGCGCAAGCCAATGACGGGCGTTTTGGGGCCATGTGAAAAGCTGGGGTAGCTTTGCACCTTGTAGCGCAGCAAGTCGTTCAGCGGGCGATTCAGAACCCACTGCAAATCAGCCTGCATCAGGCTCTGGTAGCCCGCCAGAGTCGGGCTGTTGACAGCAGCGTCCATCACCATCAACCAGGGCTTGCTGCTGGGCTCCATCGTCACTTCGTAACTGATGGGGTTACCTGTCACAACCAGGCTTGCTGTGACCTTGAAGCGTGAAAACACATCCACATTGGCGGGCAGCCACTCGCGTCCATCAAAGCCAGACAACACCGGCCCGCGAAAATACAAATCACGCTGCGGTGGCGGTGGGCCTTCAAATTTGATGCGCATGGCCACGCTGTCGTCCAGCGCCAAGCTGGCAATGGTGCCGACCTGCATTTTGGCGCTCAAGCCACTGCGGCCCACCACCGCATCGCTGGGCACGCCCCACAGCGGCGCCAGCCGCGGGAAGAGTAAAAACAGCACGATCATGATGGGTGCGCCCAGCAGCGCCATCCAGCCCGCCGTTTTTGCGGCCTGCATCAAAGGCGGTTTACCCACTGGCATGTGGGCGTTGACCAACACCGTCAGCAAACCCAGCAGGCCCAGCAACATGCTGGCGGCGGTGAGCAGCGACTGCGAATAGAAAAAGTTGGCCAGCATGCA
>JANMIH010000320.1:0-3645 GCA_031375685.1 Polaromonas sp.
GGCAGCTTGCACCACGGCCAAACCACCCGCCAAAGAATACAGCCAGGACAGTCTGGTTCAGTCGATCCGCGTGCCCGCAGGCAATGTGGTGGCGCTTGAAACGACCGGTGTTGGCGTGCTGAACTACGAATGCCGCGCCAATGTAGCGGCCACTGGCCAAATCGGCTGGACACTCGTCCGCCCCAAGGCCGACCTGATCGACCGCACCGGCAAAAACATTGGCAACTACAGCGGCCCGCCCGCCCTGTGGACGCACAACGACGGCTCAACCGTTGTTGGCACACAAATCGCCATTGCGCCTTCGCTTGGCAGCAACAACATTGCGGTTCAACTGTCCAAAGGCACACCCGGCATGAACGCCGGTGCCATGCAAAACGTCACGTACATCCAGCGTATCAACACCAAGGGCGGCCAGGACATCAGCAAGGCTTGCGGCCCGTCTGACATTGGTGACAAGCTCACCCTGCCCTACCAGGCAGACTATATTTTCTGGAAATCCATGTAATTGACGGCCATCCCGAAGGCGTAAAAAAACCTGCTGATGCAGGTTTTTTTACGTCTCAGTGCAGCTTGCTAGCGCTGGTAATAAACCGGCGCATAGCCCTGGCTGTAATACCCAGGTTGCTGATAGCTGCCGCGCCTGTCGTCATCACGGTCATGCTTGTGGCGCTTTTTGTAGTGACCGTGCCGCCATTCTTGTGGGCGCTGGTAATACACAGCCTGTGGCGCAACATACACCGGCGGCGCACTGTAATAAACCGGCGCTGGCCGGTAATACACCGGCGCAGGTTGCACATACACCGGGCGGGGTTGCACATACACAGGCCGTGGCTGGCTGTAAACCGGGTAGGCGTTGGTTGCACCTATCAGCACACCCGGCACACCTATGCCGACCGATATGCTCAGGTTGTCGCGTGCCTGGGCGCTGCTGGCAAAACCCATGGCCGCCAGTGCCAGAGCAGCAGATGCGCTGGCAATGACAAAGCGGTGGTCTGGCTTGACAAGAATCTTCATCAATATCTCCTTTACAGGGCGTGAAATACCCATGTGTTCATTAAACGCGCCGCCACCCCCATCGCCTACCCGGTGGCGTGTAAAGACGGCGCGCAGACGTAACAAGGCTTTGCGCAGCTCAGGGCCCTAAAATCACGCCATGAATCTGCCCGCAACCCCCACGCCACCCGACAACGTCAAGCCCAGCAACTTTTTACGCCAGATCATTGAAAAAGACCTGGCAACAGGTGCTTACCAAAGCCGCCATTGGGGCGGCAGCCCAGGCGATGCTGCGCACCACGCGGCTGGCCCGCTGGACACCCAAAAAGTGCGCATGCGCTTCCCGCCAGAGCCCAACGGCTACCTGCACGTAGGCCACGCTAAAAGCATTTGCCTGAACTTTGGCCTGGCACGCGACTACGGCGGCGTGTGCCACCTGCGCTTTGACGACACCAACCCTGAAAAAGAAGACATTGAATACGTCAACGGCATCATTGACACCGTCAAGTGGCTGGGCTTTGACTGGGCGCAAGAAGGCAACGACAAGCCCTACCAGGCCAGCGACTACTTTGACTTCATGTACCGCGCGGCTGAATATTTGGTCGAAGCTGGACTGGCCTATGTTGACGAGCAAACCGCAGACGAAATGCGCCACAACCGGGGCGACTTTGGCAAGCCGGGCGTTGACAGCCCGTACCGCACCCGCACCGTGGCCGATAACCTGGCGCGCTTTAGAGAAATGCGAGACGCCAAGCTGGCTGACGGTGCCGCCGTGTTGCGCGCCAAAATCGACATGGCCAGCCCCAACATCAATATGCGCGACCCGGCCATCTACCGCATACGCCGGGCGCACCACCACAACACAGGCGACAAGTGGTGCATTTACCCCATGTACACCTTTGCGCACCCGATTGAAGACGCGCTGGAGCAGATCACCCACAGCATTTGCACGCTGGAGTTTGAAGACCAGCGCCCGTGGTACGACTGGCTGCTGGAGCGGCTGATTGAAGGCGGTCTGCTGGCCAGCCCCGCACCCCGCCAATACGAATTTGCAAGGTTGAACTTGACCTACGTACTCACCAGCAAACGCAAACTGGCGCAACTGGTGAACGAAGGCAAAGTATCAGGCTGGGACGACCCCCGCATGCCAACCATCGTCGGCCTGCGCCGCCGCGGCTACACGCCCGAGGCGCTGCAACTGTTTGCCGAACGCATAGGCGTGACCAAAAGCGACAGCTGGATTGACTACAGCACGCTGGAAGGCTGCTTGCGCGAAACACTCGACGGCACAGCCCCACGCGCCATGGCCGTGCTGGACCCGATCAAACTGGTGTTGACGAACTGGGATGAGTTGCATGGAGCAGGCAAGCTGGACGAATGCAGCGCCCCGGTACACCCGCACCACCCAGAGCTGGGCAAGCGCCATTTCAAAATCGGCAAAGAGGTGTGGATAGAACGCACAGACTTTGAAGAAGCACCGCCCAAAGGCTTCTTCAGATTGTTCCCCGGCAACAAGGTGCGGCTGAAATACGGCCATGTCATCGAATGCACAGGCTGCACAAAAGATGCGTCAGGCAAAGTCACTGAAGTGCAAGCCCTGTTGATACCCGACACCAAAAGCGGCACGCCGGGTTCAGATGCCGTTAAGGTCAAAGGCGTCATCACTTGGGTAGCCGTAGCCGACGCACTGCAAGCCGAAGCGCGCCTGTACGACCGCCTATTCAAAGAAGCCCACCCCGAAGCAGGTGGCGTAGACTTTTTGCAAAACCTGAATGCCAATAGCCTCACGGTAATGCAAGCAGTGGTCGAGCCTTCATTGGCAACAGCCAAGGCTGACGACAAGTTTCAGTTTGAACGGCATGGTTACTTTGCGGCTGACCGGGTGGAACATGCGGCGGGGAAGTTGGTGTTTAATTTGGCTGTGGGGTTGAAGGATAGTTGGGGGAAGTGAACACCACCAATACGGCAAAGCCGTATAATCTATTCATAAGCTGTGACCTCAATAATGCTGACCATCGCAGAAACGCCAACCTTTCAGCGAACGTGGCCAGACTATTGGACTGAGGACGAAAGAGGCGAGTTCGCAAGTCATTTGGCGCTGACACCTGATGCGGGCGATGTAGTCCCAGGGAGCGGCGGCGTGCGCAAAGTAAGGTGGTCGCGCCCGGGCGCTGGTAAACGTGGTGGCGTCAGGGTTGTGTATTTCAATCGATTGGCTGATGGCGAAGTTTGGCTTCTCTTGATCTATAGCAAGAGTTTCAGAGACAACGTCCCGGCTGAACTTCTTAAGTTGATGAAACAGGAGATTAACGATGCCCATGACTGACAAACAACTGCGTGAACGCGATGCAAAGCGTGATTTAGGGGCAGAGCTACTTCAATCCATTCGCGAGATGAAAGCTGGCAAAGGCCGAGTGGTCGCCAAGATCGAGGTACCACCTGTTGTGATGGCGCGTATGAAGTCCGGCTTGTCGCAATCTGAATTCGCTGGCCTGCTCGGCGTATCGGTTCGCACACTGCAAGATTGGGAGCAAGGCCGCAGACAGCCCTCAGGCGCAGCTCGAACCTTGATCACTATTGCGCAGCAGCAGCCCAAGGTGTTGAAGCAAGTGTTTAAAAATCTTGAGGCTGTCTGAGCCTCAACCATGAAAA
>JANMIH010000324.1:0-3324 GCA_031375685.1 Polaromonas sp.
GAAAATACCGATAATTCAGCACTAAATGAGGCTAAAACCCAAGAGATACCTGCGCAAGCAGCTCCTGAAACAGTAGCAGATGAAACTCTTTTACCGGTTGCTGAAAACGCTGAGCCTGCAGCTGAACCCCTCGCTGAGCCCGCCCCAGAAGTCGCCGCGACATCGGCCGCCCCACCCAAGCCGGCCAAACCCATCGTCGCCATGCGCGGCGACGACCGCCCCGGTGCCCGCCGTGCCGAGCCCGCCCCCGCGGGCCGTGGCGGCAAGTTTGGTGACCGCAAAGATTCAGGCAAACCGGGCGGCAAACCCGGCGGCAAACCCGGCGGCCCACGCCAGAGCACCGACAACAAGTTTGAGCCCTATCGTCCCGAGCGTGAAGACCACCCGCGTTTTGCAGACCGTGAGCAACGCCCGGCTTTTGAAGAGCGCGGCCCACGCTTGGGCGACGCCGCCTTCCGTGCGCAACGCGAAGCGTTTGAGGCAGCCAACCAGGCGCTCAAAAAGCTGCACGTACAAGCGCACGGCGAAGTGCTGACCAGCGTCATCACCGCCTGGGAAAAGCGCGACGCAGCCTTGTTGCCCAGCGTGCAAGACCTGGGCAAGGTTGTTACCCCGGCGGTGCTGGGCTCCTGGGCCAAAGCGGTGGCCACACCGTCAGGCAAAGACGCGGCCGAGTCATTGTTGCGCCTGGAGATGGCTGCTGAAGTACCGACCCCAGCCGAGCACATCAGCGCTCGGCGCATGCTGCAACTGACGCTGCTGACCAAGCGCAACGCCGCCACGCCGCAAGAAAGCTGGGCTGAAGACACCGCCAAAGTTCTGGCCGCAGACTTTGACGCCGCCAACGCCCGCCGTGTGCAAACGGTGCTGAAGGTGCTGCTCAAACGCTGAAATGGGTTGGACCTCTTGACGCCTCTTAATTCATGCCGCATGATGGCATGAATTGGTTTTTATTCGTGTCAAGGAGTCAATCATGCTCAAAGAAGTCGGTGCCAGCGGCCAGATATCGCTGGGTAAAAAGTACGCAGGCCAGTTGTTTGACGTGGTTTTTGCGCCCGATGGCCGGGTAGAACTTGTGCCCATGAAGGCCGTGCCCACGGTGGGCGAATCTGCCTCTTTTGAACATGCCAAAGAAGCGCCTTCAACGCAGCACATGGTGCAAGACGTAGCCGCCAATTACCGGGTAGGTGACGGCTGGCTCACGCCCGAGCGCCTGGCCGCACGCAAGGCCGCCTACGAGCGCAAGCCTGAGGAATTGAATGCGGCGCACGACAAGTGGGAAGAGGAAAACAAAGACGCGATTGCGGCGTTTAATGAACGTGCAAGAAAAATTGGCTCCATGGGGCATCGTGTCCACGAGTGGCGCAAAGCCAAAGTAGCACGCGAAGCTGCTGACGATACGGCGCACCCAGCTAAGGCTTAACAAGATATGGCTCAGTTTGATGTGTACCGCAACCCGGTTGACGATTTGCGTGATGAGCAGCCTTACGTGATGCAAATACAAACCAGCTTCTTAAATTCCCCTGAGTCCCGCATCTGTATCCCGATTTCGCGCATCAAAGCGGGTGCGCAGCCCATGTCAAAACTCAACCCTGAAATGGAAGTGCAAGGAGAGCTACTGGTATTGGAGACCTTGTTCATGACATCGTTTGACCCGTCCTACCTGCGCCGCCCTGTAGCCAACCTGCGCAGCGATGCCGACGCCATCTGGTCAGCCCTTGACTACGCCCTGCACGGATATTGACACCATGACTCCACAAGATTTCATCACCAAATGGGGCTCCGGCGGCCCGGCGTTTCACCTCAACGAGGAGCAGGGCGCGCAAAGCCACTTTATTGACTTGTGCGACGTGCTGGGCGTGCCCAGGCCGGGCAGTGAAGACGGTTATGTTTTTGAAAAACAGACCCTGGTGCTGGGCGAGGCACGTGGCTATGCCGACGTTTTCAAGCGCGGTGCTTTTGCCTGGGAAAACAAAGCCCCCGGCAAAAACCTCGACAGCGCGCTCAAGCAACTGCTCAACTACAGCAGCGCCCTGAGCAACCCGCCGATATTGGTGGTGTGCGACAGACTGCAGCTTCGCGTGCAAACCCAGTTCACTGGCCACCCGACTGAAAGGTTCACCGTGCTGCTGGCCGAGCTGGCCCAGCCCGACAAGTTGGCCTTGCTGCGGCGCATCTGGCTGGACCCCGAGAGTTTCAGGCCCAAAATCACCAGCCGCGACATCACCGAGGTCGCCGCCAAAAGCTTTGCAACGCTGGCCGGGCAAATGCGCAAAGCCGGGCATGACCCGCAAAAAGTCTCGCACTTTCTGACCCAGTGCCTGTTTTGCTTTTTTGCAGAAGACGTGGGCCTGCTGCCAGACCGCATGTTTGACGCGCTGCTCAATAACCGCAAACGTACCCCCGAAGCCCTGACGGACGGTATCAGCAGCTTGTTTCAGGTGATGCAACGCGGCGGCGCTTACGGCAATGACGACATCCCCTGGTTCAACGGCGGCTTGTTTAAAACCATTGATGTGCCAAAACTGGACATCATGAACGTCACCGAGCTGCGCAACGCCGCCGCACTGAACTGGTCAGCCATCGACGTGTCGATTTTCGGCACGCTGTTTGAGCGCGGCCTGGACCCCGCCAAACGCAGCCAGCTGGGCGCCCACTACACCGACCCGGCCACTATTCAAAGGATCATTGAGCCCGTTTTGCAGCGCCCATTGCTACAAATATGGGAGCTGCTTGCGCCCGAATTGATTGGCGTACTGGCCAAAAGCAGGCGTAAATATGACGCAAATTACAAGCTGGCTTACGCCAAATTCACCGATTGGCTGGACCAGCTTAAAAACTACCGCGTGCTGGACCCGGCTTGCGGCAGCGGCAACTTTTTGTTTTTGGGGCTGAAGGCGCTCAAAGACATTGAACACCAAAGCCATCTTGCCGCCGAGGCGATGGGGCTGGACAGAGAAGTCGATCTGGTCACTGGCCCGCACAACATGCTGGGCATTGAGCTGAATGAATACGCGGCTGAGCTGGCGCGGGTGACGGTGTGGATCGGTGAAATCCAGTGGCGGCTGAGCAAGGGCTACGAGTTCAAGCTCAACCCCGTGCTGGAGCCGCTGGACAACATTGAGTGTCGGGATGCGCTGCTGGCTTTTGTGCCGGATGTTGCTGGTGATGATGAGAGCGCTGGCCGGGCAGCGGGGCGGATGCCGGCGGCTCATACGCTTCGCTTTTTGAAATCGCCGCCGTCCTCCGCCCCACTGCCCAGCCAGCTTGCTAGCGAGGCGAGCAATTTGGGGTCGGATCCAAGGAGGAACGACGCAGGCTCTG
>JANMIH010000330.1:0-2971 GCA_031375685.1 Polaromonas sp.
AAAAGCGCCAGCTAAAAAGCGGACTCCGAACGCCGCGTTCATGAAGGCATTGACACTGAGCCCGGCATTGGCCGCAGTGTTGGGCGACAAGCCACTGCCGCGCACTGAGATCGTCAGCAAGTTGTGGGTCTACATCAAGGCCAACAAACTGCAAGACCAGATCAACAAGCGCATGATCAACGCCGATGCCAAGCTCAAAGCCGTTTTCGGCAAAGCCCAAGTGTCGATGTTCGAGATGGCTGGCCTGATTGGCAAGCACGTCAAGTAATCTGCCCTCGGGTCGATGTAAAAAGCCGGCGAAAGCCGGCTTTTTTTATTATTTTTTGCCGACTCTTATATGCACCCAGACCAAGCGATCCTTGGATTGGCAGGTGACAAACCTACCCCACCCAGCGCCTGGCGTTGTGCCACAGCTGCATCCACGGGCTGTGGTCGGCTGCGCCCTGTGGCGTCCAGCTCATTTGAATATTGCGAAACACGCGTTCAGGGTGCGGCATCATGGCTGTGAATCGGCCGTCCGCTGTGGTCACGGCTGTCAGGCCGCCCGGGCTGCCGTTGGGGTTGGCTGGATAAGCCTCAGTAGCCGTGCCGTGGTTGTCGGTAAAGCGCATGGCAGCGATGGCTTGGTCAGCGTTACCGCGCCCACCGAGCGCTGGCTCAAAATTGGCGAAGCCTTCACCGTGAGCCACCGCGATGGGCAGGCGACTGCCTGCCATGCCCGCAAAAAACAGGCTGGGGGAGTCGAGCACTTCAACCTGGCTCAATCTGGCTTCAAAACGCTCGCTGCGGTTGGTGGTAAAGCGCGGCCAGGCCTGAGCGCCGGGGATGATATTGGCCAGCTCGGCAAACATCTGGCAGCCGTTACAGACGCCCAGACCAAAAGTGTCTTTTTCAGCAAAAAACGCCTTGAACTGGTCAGCCAGCGCAGCGTTAAAAGTGATAGACCGCGCCCAGCCGACACCTGCGCCCAGCGTGTCGCCGTAACTGAAACCGCCACACGCCACCACGCCATTGAAATCGGCCAGTTTTGACCTGCCAGTTTGCAGGTCGGTCATGTGAACATCGTACGCCTCGAAGCCCGCCTGGGTAAACGCGTAGGCCATCTCGACATGAGAGTTGACGCCCTGCTCGCGCAGGATGGCAACCTTGGGTTTGGAAAGCATGAGCGCTGGAGCCTGAACAAGCTCAAGTTGTGCAGATGCTGGCAACTTGACATGCAAACCAGGGTCAGCAAGGTTGCCCACCGCCGCATGCTCAAGATCTGCACCTGCCGGGTTGTCGCGCTGTTGGCAAATCTTCCAGCTCACCGAATCCCACACCTGATGCAAATCTTGCAGCTTGGCTTTGAAAATAGCTTTGGTATCGCGCCAGATTTGTACTTCGCCCTTGCCAACGGTCAATTGGGAATGTTCCGGCCGGGTTTTGCCGATGAAGTGGCTGAACTTGCTCAAACCGTGTTCACGCAGGGTTTGCATGACTTCATTGCGGCTAGCGGTGTTGACCTGAATCACCGCGCCCAGTTCTTCATTGAACAGCGCTTTCAACGTTAGCTCGTCGCGCCGCACGCCGACCTGGCTTGCCCAGTTTTTGCTGTCGCCCACTTCCATGCGGCTGTCGGTGATGCCGTCGCCTTCGACCAGCAGCATGTCGATGTTCAAAGCCACGCCGACGTTGCCGGCAAATGCCATCTCGCAGACGCACGCAAACAAGCCGCCGTCGCTGCGGTCGTGGTAGGCCATGATGTGGTTTTTAGACCGCAGTGCGTTGATGGCGTTGACCAGATTGATCAGGTCTTTGGGGTCGTCCAAGTCAGGGACTTCGCCGTCTTCGCCATTGAGCGTTTGCGCCAGAATGCTGCCGCCCATGCGCTTTTGGCCTTTGCCCAGGTCAATCAGAATGATGGTGGTGTCAGGCTCGTCACGGTTGAGCTGCGGGGTAAGTGTGCCGCGTACGTCGGCCAGCGTGGCAAACGCGCTGACGATCAAAGACACGGGTGAGGTTACTTTTTTGGCCAACTCCTGCCCGTTTTTGCCTTCCTTCCAGGTCGTGCGCATCGACAGCGAATCCTTGCCGACCGGAATCGACACGCCCAAAGCGGGGCACAGCTCCATGCCCACGGCTTTCACAGTTTCAAACAGTGCAGCGTCTTGCCCCGGCTCACCGCAAGCAGCCATCCAGTTAGCCGACAGCTTGACGCGTGGCAGCTCAATCGGCCCGGCCAGCAGGTTGGTGATGGCTTCGGCCACGGCCATGCGACCGGAAGCTGCCGCGTTGACAACGGCCAGCGGCGTACGCTCGCCCATGGCCATCGCCTCGCCCGCAAAGCCCTGGTAGTCAGCCAGCGTCACCGCGCAGTCGGCCACCGTCACTTGCCAGGGGCCGACCATCTGGTCACGGTGCGTCAGCCCGCCCACCGTGCGGTCGCCGATGGTGATTAAAAAGCGCTTGGAGGCGACTGTCGGGTGGCTTAAAACGGCTATCGCGCTGGCTTGCAGATCTACGCCTGTCAGGTCGATGGGTTGGATGCTTTGCTTGACGGTTTTCACATCACGGTGCATTTTGGGCGGTTTGCCGAGCAGTACCTCCATCGGCATATTTACCGGAGGTGCTGCGTCAGCATCGGTCAACACCAGTTGGCGTTCTTCAGTCGCCACACCAATCACGGCAAACGGGCAACGCTCACGCTCACAAAAGGCCTTGAACTGAGGCAATGACTCCGGCGCAATCGCCATCACATAGCGCTCCTGGCTTTCGTTGGACCAGATTTCTTTGGGTGACAGACCGCTTTCTTCCAGCGGCACAGCACGCAGGTCAAACCTTGCGCCCCGCCCTGCGTCGTTCGTCAGCTCAGGAAAAGCATTTGACAAGCCGCCAGCACCGACGTCGTGAATCGCCAGAATCGGGTTGGCTGCGCCTTGCTGGGCGCATTGATTGATGACCTCTTGCGCACGCCGCTCAATCTCGGGGTTGC
>JANMIH010000335.1:0-4550 GCA_031375685.1 Polaromonas sp.
AGGAAGTAGATTCCAGGCTTGCTCAATTTTCTTTCGTGTAGCGCTGTAGGGGCGCTGGGCAGACCCCTTTATGTTCACACCTTGCAGATTGCCTAGGGTCGTGATTGTGAGCTGATAGGTACTATTGCTGCGGCCAGGCAGTGTCCACATTGGATCGTTTTCAATCTTCTCCACAAGAACACTCCAGAGTAAGTCAAAGGTGGGTGTCCCATCTGCGGGTGGCTGTGGTGCTACTAGACTGGCCCCGAGGGCATTGATCGCTAGCTCTTTGAGAATCCCATCCACGATTCGGTAACGTGGGCTACCATCACCATCTTCCTCATCAATCACCGGGCGGATTCCCTCAATGAAGTCCTCGTAGGCATAGGACTGGTGGAAGGTGACAAAGCCAATCTGCCCGTCGACGAGATGCTGTACGACGCCGGTGTCAAAGGTATTTACGGGCCGGGCACGCCGATTGTGGCCAGTGCCAAGGATGTGCTGGAGCAGATTCGCAAGGCGATTACAGGGTTGCAAGAATAGCGTTTGATATGTATCATTGGTACATATCAAAATTTCAGGAGCGACCTATGACACCAGCCGTTTTAAGCACAGCCAAGGTTTTTACCACTGGGCGCAGCCAGGCTGTGCGCCTGCCCAAAGCATTTCGGTTTGCTACTTCGGAGGTCACGATCGAACGGCAGGGCGACGCTGTGATCTTGCGCCCCAAAGTGCAGACCAAAGACGAGTGGTGGGATGAGATGGAACAGATTTTGGCGGGCTTTGAAGGCATGGAGCCAATTGAGCGTGACCGAGGCCCGATAAAAGACGATTTGGTGCCGTGGGACTAATGGATCGTGCAATATCTACTTGATTCAAACATCTGTATTTATGCAATGGCAGGGCGTCATCCTCAAATATTGCAGCGCATGCAAAAGGCAGGCAAACAAGCTTTGTGTGTTGACGCCATCGTGGTGTCTGAGCTGGCATACGGCGTGGCAAAGTCTGCTCCGAGCTTTCAAGCAAGGAACAGGCTGCAGCTACAGAAATTTTTAGGGAGCGTTAATGTATTGGAATGGCCCAGTGCTGCCATGTGGACGTATGGGCAAATCCGCAACACTTTGAAAGTAGCTGGGCTGCCTATCGGGGAACTTGACATGCTGATCGGGGCGCATGCTTTGCACGCTGGGTTAACTGTAGTGACAAACAACACACGCGAGTTTGAACGCATCGAGGGTTTGAAGCTGGAGAACTGGGTGTGATGGATGTGTTGGTCAATAGTGTTATCAGCAATGCGTTGCCGCAAGCTCAACGCCGAGCCATCGCAAAAGCCATCACCCTACTCGAATCAACGCGCACCGACCATCGCGCGCAAGCAGACGAGCTACTCACCGCATTGCTGCCCCACACTGGTAAATCCTTTCGACTCGGCATCAGTGGCGTCCCAGGCGTTGGTAAATCCACTTTTATTGAAGTGCTGGGCCTGTACCTCATCAAACAGGGCCATCGGGTGGCGGTGCTGACGATTGACCCGTCATCGACCGTGTCAGGTGGCTCTATCTTGGGTGACAAAACGCGCATGGATTTGCTGTCAGTCAATGAAAACGCGTACATCCGCCCCAGCCCGTCCAGCGGCACGCTGGGCGGTGTGGCTGAAAAAACGCGGGAGGCCATGCTGGTTTGCGAAGCGGCCGGCTATGACGTGGTGATGGTGGAGACTGTGGGTGTGGGCCAATCTGAGACAGCAGTGGCCAATATGACCGACATGTTTGTATTGATGCAGCTTCCCAACGCGGGTGACGATTTGCAGGCGATTAAAAAAGGCGTGATGGAACTGGCCGATCTGGTGGTTATCAACAAGGCTGACATCGACGCCATTGCCGCACAGCGCGCTCAACTGCAAATCACCTCGGCCATGCAGTTGCTGGGCATGTTCAGTGGTTTTGTCGAAAGCAACTGGCACCCGAAAGCGATTCAGCTCAGCGCACTGAAGGGCGACGGCGTTGAAGAATTTTGGGCTGAGGTGCAAGACTTCAAGGCACGGCAAACCGCCAACGGCAAGCTGGTCGCGCGCAGGCAGCAGCAGTCACTGAGCTGGATGTGGGAGCGCATTGATGCGGGGCTGAAACTGGCCTTTAAACAAAATCCTGCGGTCAGCCGCTTGCTGCCTGAAATGTTGGTGCAAGTCGCCAGCGGGCGGGTACCAGCCTCTGCAGCAGCACGAAATCTGCTTGTGGCCCAATCAAATCGGGCGCAAAAAGCTCCTGAATAAATAGCAAATTAATCAACTGAAGTTAAACCATGCAAGACATTCTTGAAAAGCTAGAACAAAAACGCGCTGCCGCCCGATTGGGCGGTGGTCAAAAGCGCATTGACGCGCAACACGGCAAAGGCAAACTCACGGCGCGTGAGCGGCTGGAGCTGCTGCTCGACGAAGGCACGTTTGAAGAGTGGGACATGTTTGTCGAGCACCGCTGCACCGACTTTGGCATGGCTGACAACCGCCCGCCAGGTGACGGGGTGGTCACAGGCTACGGCATGATCAATGGTCGACTGGTGTTTGTCTTTAGTCAGGACTTCACGGTGTTTGGCGGCGCATTGAGTGAAGCGCATGCCGAGAAAATCTGCAAGGTGATGGACCAGGCCATGAAGGTCGGTGCGCCGGTGATTGGCCTGAACGACTCAGGCGGTGCGCGCATTCAGGAAGGCGTGGCGTCGCTCGGTGGCTATGCCGATATTTTTCAAAAGAACATGCTGGCCAGCGGTGTGATTCCGCAGATCAGCATGATCATGGGGCCCAGTGCAGGCGGCGCTGTGTACAGCCCGGCGATCACTGACTTTATTTTCATGGTCAAGGACTCCAGCTACATGTTTGTGACGGGCCCAGAGGTCGTCAAAACCGTGACGCACGAGAGCGTGACGGCCGAGGAGTTGGGCGGCGCCATCACCCACACCACCAAAAGCGGCGTGGCCGATCTGGCCTTTGAAAACGATGTGGAAGCGCTGCTGATGCTGCGCCGCCTGTACAACTACCTGCCGCTGAACAATCGCGAAAAAGCGCCCATCCGCCCCAGCGCCGACCCGGCCACGCGCATGGACATGAGCCTGGACACGCTGGTGCCCGAAAACCCGAACAAGCCGTACGACATGAAGGAGCTGATCGTCAAGACGGTGGACGACGGCGACTTCTTTGAGATCCAACCGGAGTACGCGAAAAACATCATCATCGGTTTTGCTCGGATGGAAGGCCAGACCATCGGCATCGTCGCCAATCAGCCGCTGGTGCTGGCGGGTTGCCTGGACATCAAGTCGTCCATTAAAGCGGCGCGTTTTGTGCGGTTTTGTGATGCTTTCAACATCCCAGTCATCACGTTTGTGGATGTGCCGGGCTTCATGCCTGGTACCAGTCAGGAATACGGCGGCATCATCAAACACGGCGCAAAACTGTTGTATGCGTACGCCGAATGCACTGTGCCGAAAATCACCGTCATCACCCGCAAGGCCTACGGCGGTGCGTATGACGTGATGGCATCAAAACACCTGCGCGGCGACGTCAACTTTGCCTGGCCCAATGCAGAGGTTGCAGTGATGGGTGCCAAGGGCGCGGTGGAAATTATTTTCCGCGAGGACAAGGGTGACCCTGTCAAACTCGCCGCGCGTGAGGCTGAGTACAAAGCCCAGTTTGCGAATCCGTTCATTGCTGGCGCGCGGGGTTTTATTGACGATGTGATTCTGCCGCATGAGACACGCAAGCGCATTTGCCGGTCACTGGTGATGCTGCGCGACAAGCGGCTGGAGAACCCTTGGCGCAAGCATGGGAATATTCCACTTTAATCCGCCACAGCGGGGCGTAATGACAAGACAACTTAAAGCAGACCACTCATGGAAAAAATCTACATTCTTATCAACGCTTCAATGCCGGGACAAGTAAAGATTGGTCGCACGAATCGATCTGCAGATGACCGAGCGCGCGAACTTTCTGCTTTTACAGGCGTTCCGACACCTTTCATTGTTGCGTACGAGACTGAAGTATCAGACTCTGTACTAGCGGAACGCGCTATCCATGATGCTCTGAGCGACGCAAACTTCAGAACATCAGCAAATCGCGAATTTTTTTATGTTCCAGTTCGTCAGGCAATTCAGATTGTTAATTCGACTATCGAAGAACAAGACTTTAGCGCTGCGAACTATAGCGGTGAGGTCGAGAGCCTTGCATACTCAAACCAAATCGAGTTTCTTCGTCGTGCGACAGAATTGCTGTATGCCGCTGATACCAGTGCGGATGACGTTCAGCACATAAAAGCGGCACTTCTCCAACTAAGCGGACAGGGTGAGGGCCGCGCCGACTCGCATTTAGCGCGCGCAGCCTTCTTCGGTATCGGTGAAAGTGCAAACGAAATAACAGCGCAAAGCATTTGGATGCGCGGATGCGATAAAAACAATGGAAGCAGCTGCTTAGTTGACCTCTGGCGGTTATACGCCAATCGTTTGAATACTCCAGAGAATGCAACTCGAGTGTCACAGTCGTCTATCCTCGTTAATCCAAGCGAGGCACGAAAATTTTTTGAGAA
>JANMIH010000357.1:0-3856 GCA_031375685.1 Polaromonas sp.
GGGAAGGTCACCACATGGTCAACTTCGGCCCGTATGCCGATCCACTCGCCCAGGGCGTGGTCATGGTGTGACGGCACATGCGCCACCACGGCCTCGCCCGTGGCCAGTTGCAGCGTGTACAAAAATTCCGACCCCCTGAACGCCTTGCGCACAATCTGCGCTTTGACCGGGGCATGGTCGTCGTGCACGATGTCGTCCGCCCGCAGCAGCACGTCGCACAGGCCACCCGGATAGGCGTTGGGCAGGGGGCATTCTTCCAGGTCGATCAGCTCGCCCAGCGCGGTGCTGACAACCACGCCTTGTGCTCTTTGCTCGATCTGCGCATGCGCAAACACGCCGTGGCCAATAAAGTCGGCAACAAATCGCGTGGCGGGCCGGTGGTACAGGGCATAGGCCTCGTCCCACTGGTGCAGCTTGCCATGCTGCATCACGCCAATGCGGTCGCCAATGGCAAAGGCCTCCAGCTGGTCATGCGTCACAAACAGGGCGGTGGCACCCGCAGCTTTCAAAATGCCGCGCACCTCATGGGCCAGGCGCTCGCGCAAATCTACATCCAGGTTTGAAAACGGCTCGTCCAGCAGCAGCAATTTGGGCGCCGGAGCCAGTGCCCGCGCCAGCGCCACGCGCTGCTGCTGGCCGCCCGACAGCTCATGCGGGAAACGCTTGCCCGCATTGGGCAAGCCGACCAAGTCCAGCACCTCGTGTACGCGCTGCTCGCGTGCCTTGGATGACAACTGCGCAATGCCAAACCCCACGTTGCGCGCCACGTCCAGATGCGGGAAAAGCGCATAGTCCTGAAACACCATGCCCATGTGCCGCTGCTCTGGCGGGACGTGCAGCGTGGCGCTGCTGATGACCTGCGAGCCCAGCATGATGCTGCCGCTGTTGGCGCGTTCCAGTCCGGCCACAGCACGTAAAAGCGTCGTCTTGCCGCAGCCAGACGGCCCAATCAGCACGCCAATCTGGCCCGCCTTCAGGCTGAAGGTCACGTCATCGACCGCGGGTCGAGGCCGACCCGCGTAGGTCACCCCCAGATTGGCTACTTGCAGAAACATGAAGGAGATTGTAGATGCTTACAATTCTCATTTGCATCTTGCTGGCTTTATCAATCGGATCACATCCATCGGATCACATGCGTCGTTTTTCTGTCTTCAGTCTGGTTTTGTTGTTGCTGGTTATCGCCTTGATGCTGCCCGTGCTCAGCGTTGCCGCAAGCTGGCTTGAATTTGACAGCGCTGCAAAAGCCATCCTGCTGGGCATGGCGCAAACCCTTTTGCCCGACTACGCCCTCACGTCGCTGGTGCTCTGCCTCAGTGTTGCGCTGGGCGTGGCGCTGGTGGGCATGCTCACTGCCAGCGCCGTGACGCTGTTTGACTTTCCGGGTCGGCGTGTTTTTGAATGGGCGCTGCTGCTGCCGCTGGCCATGCCAGCGTATGTGGTGGCGTATGCCTACACCGACTTCTTGCAGTACGCAGGCCCGCTGCAAACTTGGGCACGCGAATCGTTTGGCTTGGCTGGCCGCCTGCTGCCTGACGTGCGCAGCCTGGGCGGCGCGGTGCTGGTGTTCACAAGCGCGCTGTACCCGTATGTTTACTTGCTGGCACGCGCTGCACTGGCCGAGCGTGCCGTGCATTTGATGGAAGCCGCACGTCTGCTGGGTGCGCCCCTGTCACGCCGCATTCGTGAAGTGGCTTTGCCGCTGGCCCGCCCGGCCGTGGCGGCGGGCGTGGCGCTGGCGCTGATGGAAACCCTGGCCGACTACGGTGTGGCCAGCTACTTCGGCATTCAAACCTTTACCGCCGGCATTTACAAAGCCTGGCTGGCCATGGACAACCGCCTGGCCGCTGCGCAACTGGCCACCATGCTGCTGCTGGTGGTAGCCGTGCTTTTAAAAATTGAACAAGGCGCACAAAAGCGCATGCGCTTTGCGGGCAGCCGCGCTGGCGCATCCCATGCGGCGGATGCCGTACCCACCAGGCTGCATGGCCAACGCGCTGCGCTGGCCTGGCTCATTTGCGCCGTGCCGATTGCGCTGGGCTTTGTGTTGCCAGTTCTTTTCATGCTGCGCCCGCTGGTGCAAGGCTGGGGCACGTTGCCGTGGGCGCAGTTTGGCGGCTGGGCGCTTAGCAGCGTGTGGCTGGCCAGCCTGAGTGCTGCTTTGGCAACGGCGCTGGCGCTGGGCCTGGCGTTTAGCGTGCGCAGCCAGCCGTCCGCCATCACGCGCAATGCAGCCCAACTGGCCAGCCTGGGCTACGCCGTGCCTGGCGCGGTGATTGTGGTGGGTCTGCTGATACCCGTGGGCTGGCTGCAAAACGCAGCGCCTGACTTGAAAGCCGGCTATTGGGTCACGGCCACGGCGCTGGGCATTGTCTGGGCTTACCTGGTGCGCTTTAGCGCCGTGGCCTTGCAGTCGGTGCAAAGCGGCTACACCCGCATCCCCAACAGCCTGGACGACAGCGCCCGCATGTTGGGCACCACGGGCCTGGGGCTGCTGCGCCGCGTGCATTGGCCGCTGCTCAAACGCTCAGTCGCTGTGGCGGCACTGCTGGTCTTTGTTGATGTGATGAAGGAACTCCCCGCCACCCTGGTGCTGCGGCCTTTTAACAGCGACACCCTGGCTGTGGTGGCCTACCAGTTGGCCAGAGACGAGCGGCTGGGTGAGGCCGCGCTGCCCGCGCTGGCGCTGGTGCTGGTCGGGCTGCTGCCGGTCGCGCTGCTCAGCCGCACCTTGCGCGCCAAATAAAGCCGCACCCCAAGGCCGCATCGTAGGCAAGTGCCTACGACGTTCCCCCGCCCAAGCCTACGGCCCGCACGCGGCCCCCAACTTAACCTTTGCTCCTGCCGGACCGGGCTACCGGCCCGATTCGTTTCATCAACATTTTGAAGGGGCACCGCATGAACAAAGACACCATTGAAGGCAACTGGATGCAATTTAAAGGCAAGGTCCAAGAGCAGTGGGGCAAGCTGACCGACGACGACCTGGACATCATTGCAGGCAAGCGTGACCAGTTGCTGGGCCGCATCCAAGAGCGCCACGGCATCAGCAAAGACGAGGCTGAAAAGCAGTTCAACACCTGGCATGAAAGAACGCCATCGAATTTTTTCAAGCGCGACTAAGCAGCGCGTACCTTCTTCGTCAACACAACACATCTTCAAGGACCCATCATGAAAATCAAACTTCTTATGCTCACGCTGGCCATGTCTTGCACCTTTGCAGGCAGCGCCATGGCCACCACCAAAGTCGAATACAAAACTGAAAAAGACCGCATTGCTGGCGACTACAAAGTCGCCAAAGACAAATGCGGCAGCCTCAAGGCCAACGCCAAAGACATTTGCATGTCTGAAGCCAAGGGCGTTGACAAAATTGCCCTGGCTGAAGCTGAAGCCGCCTACAAACCCACCGCCCGCAACACTGAAAAAGTAGCCATGGCCAAAGCCGATGCGATGTACGACACCGCCAAGGAAAAGTGCGACGACCTGTCAGGCAATGCCAAAGACGTGTGCGTCAAAGACGCCAAGGTGGCTTTCACCAAGGCCAAAGACGACGCCAAAATCGCCAAAGTGTCGATGGACACCAGCAAGACAAAAAGCGACAAGATGGCAGAAGTCAAAAAAGACGCCACCGCTGACGAAAAGCAAGCCATGTACAAAGCCGCCAATGAGCGCTGCGACGCACTGGCTGGCGCACCCAAGGACGCTTGCCAGGCCGATGCCAAAGTCAAATTTGGCATGAAGTAAGCATCTGCCAGCTTTCCGCATCAGCGGAATCTGCAAAAAAGCCCGGTCAGCGCAAGCTCCCGGGCTTTTTTATGTGAAAAATGTCTGTTTTAGGCTGTTTTTAGCTGCAGAATTGGCC
>JANMIH010000402.1:0-3638 GCA_031375685.1 Polaromonas sp.
TTGAAGGCAAACGCCGGGGTGCCAAACGCGTTTGCGTGACGATGTGCATTGGCGGAGGCATGGGCGCGGCTGGTATTTTTGAGGTGCTTTAACCTTCGCTTGTTGTGTATTAGTGTCTATCAAGGGTCGAGCCTGCAATCAAACTGCAGATCGACCCTTTTAGCTTATCGTTTGAATCCTGAAGTAATTTCCCGTTATCCGTAATCGACCATGAATTTGCGCTCAATACTCGATTTTTTAATCTTTGACTGGCTCAAAGCCGAGTCCTTGAACAAGCGCCCGCGATTTGCCGACCATTCCCGCGAAACGTTTGATGCGGTGTTTGACACCTGCGAGCGAATAGCGCGTGAAAAGTATGCGCCATTCAATCGCCTGGTTGACACCCAAGAGCCACACTTTGACGGTGAAAAAGTCATCCTGCCGCAAGCCACCCATGATGCGCAAAAGGCCTATGCTGAGTCAGGCATGCTGAGTGCTGCGCAGGACTACGACATGGGCGGCATGCAGTTGCCTTACACGATTGAGGCGGCAGCGAATTCTTTTTTTGCGATGGCCTCGGTCAGCATTGGTTCGGGCATGCTCACCACTGGCAACGCCAACCTGCTGATGGTGCATGGCACTGAGTTACAAAAAGAGGTGTTTGCCAAAAACGAATTTTCAGGCCGTTTTTCAGGCACGATGTGTTTGAGTGAACCGCAGGCAGGCTCGTCATTGAGCGACGTCACCACGCGGGCTGTGCCGGACGGTGCAGACTTTGAAGCCGAGCCGCTGGGAGCACGCTACCGCCTCAAAGGCAACAAGATGTGGATATCGTCTGGCGAGCATGAGCTGACAGAAAACATCGTTCACCTGGTGTTGGCGAAGATACCCGGGCTCGATGGCAAACTGATTGCAGGCACACGTGGCATTTCGCTGTTCGTCGTACCTAAAAAACTGGTGAACACAAAAGGCGAGCTGACGGGCGTGCGAAATGACGTCGCCCTGGCTGGCCTGAACCACAAGCTGGGCTGGCGTGGCACAACCAACACGCTGCTGAACTTTGGTGAAGGCAAATACCCGGTTGGCGGCGAAGCAGGTGCTGTGGGTTACCTGGTCGGTAAGCCGCACGAAGGCCTGCGCTGCATGTTTCACATGATGAACGAGGCGCGTATTGGCGTGGGTCTGGCCGCCACCATGTTGGGCATGGCAGGCTACCACGCCAGCCTTGACTACGCCAAGAACCGCCCGCAAGGCAGACCGTTGGGGCAGGGTGGCAAAGATGCATCTGCGCCGCAAGTCCGCATCATTGAACATGCCGACGTGCGGCGCATGCTGCTGGCGCAAAAGTCGTATTGCGAAGGCGCTTTGGCGTTAGAACTGTATTGCGCCCGGTTGGTGGATGAGCAGCACACGGCTGAGCCACAAGCCGCCGACGACGCCCGCCTGCTGCTGGAGGTGCTGACCCCCATTGCCAAAAGCTGGCCCAGCGAATGGTGCCTTGAGGCCAATTCGCTGGCGATTCAGGTGCACGGCGGTTATGGCTACACGCGAGATTTTCCGGTTGAGCAATACTGGCGCGACAACCGTTTGAACATGATCCACGAAGGCACGCACGGCATTCAGGCCACTGACTTGTTGGGCCGCAAGGTGCTGATGGAAGAGGGTAAGGGCTTGAAGTTGCTGGCAGACCGTGTGCAAGCGACGATTCAAAAGGCTTC
The DNA here is from genome assembly GCA_031375685.1 of Polaromonas sp. Classification (GTDB taxonomy): domain Bacteria; phylum Pseudomonadota; class Gammaproteobacteria; order Burkholderiales; family Burkholderiaceae_C; genus Polaromonas. Next base: position 1,698 of record JANMIH010000402.1, read on the forward strand.
AGACCATGCTGAATTGAATAACCACGCCAAAGCGTTGTCAACGGCATGGCTGCAAATTGATGCAGCCACAAAAGCCGCATGGGCCACAGGCAACCCGCAGGAGGCACTGGCCAATGCAGTGCCCTACATGCAGGCCTTTGGCCACACCGTGCTGGCCTGGATATGGCTGGATGTTGCATGCGCTTCACTTAAGCAAGATGCTACATATTCAATAGCTGCCCGCGCTGGTATTCAGGGTGCTACAACCTATTTTTATGCTTACGAACTGCCTAAAATAACGGCCTGGCTGGCGGGTGTTGAAAATCGCAATCTGCTCTGCGCTAACTTACCCGAGGAGGCTTTTTAATGGGTTTTTACAAACCGGGTGCCAACCACCCTCAAGATCCCAAGATGGCGCGGCTGCACAAAATCATCTGGACGCTTATTTTTGGTGGCCTCCTGGCCGTCATTCTCGGCATCTTTGTCGGTAAAACCGATGACGCCATGGGCTGGGTGATGATTGCAGCAGGCGGCCTGATGACCGTTGTGGGCGCGGTGCTGATTTACGTGCGTTCCACCCTGACATCTGATTCCTGAATATTCAAAACGGAGACAAACAATGACCCCCAGAACCATTCAAAAACTGTTCGACCTGACAGGCAAGACCGCCCTCGTCACAGGCGGCTCACGCGGCTTGGGCCTGCAAATGGCGCATGCACTGGGTGAGGCGGGTGCAAAAATCATGCTCAGTTCCCGCAAGGCTGACGATTTGGCGGAAGCCGCAGCAGAATTGAAAGCTGCAGACATTGACGCCGACTGGATCGCCGCTGACTGCGCCAAAGAAGCGGACATTCGCATGCTGGCCGACGAGACCATCAAGCGCATGGGCCATGTTGACATTTTGGTGAACAACGCAGGCGCGGCCTGGGGCGCACCGGCTGAAGACTACCCGGTTGAAGCATGGGACAAGGTGATGAACCTGAACATTCGTGGTTACTTTATTTTGTCGCAGCACATTGCCAAGCACTCGATGATTGCGCGCAATCACGGCCGCATCATCAACATCGCGTCGATTGCAGGGCTGGGCGGCAACCCCAGCGGCATGCAGACCATTGCCTACAACACGTCCAAAGGCGCGGCGATCAATTTCACCCGCGCCCTGGCAGGCGAGTGGGGTGTTTACGGCATCACTGTCAATGCGATTTGCCCAGGCTTTTTCCCCAGCAAGATGACCATGGGCACGCTCAAGGCCATGGGCGAAGAAAAGTTGGCAGCGCATGCACCTTTGAAGCGTTTGGGCGACGATGAAGACCTGAAGGGTTTGTGCGTACTGTATGCGTCTGATGCGGGTAAGCACATCACTGGGCAGTATTTAGCCGTTGACGGAGGCGTCAGCATCGTGACGGGCGGATAGGCATGTCCATCGGTTTTGGCGTTGAGATCCCATTCGTCTCACACCTGGGTTTTGAGCTTGAAAAGTTTGAAAACGGTGAGTCAGCGATTGGCTACACCCCCAAGCCAGAGCACCTCAACTCCTTCGCTGTCACACACGGCGGCGCCATCATGACGCTGCTTGACGTGACGCTGGCCACCGCTGCGCGCAGTGTTCAATCCGACATGGGTGTGGTCACGATTGAGATGAAAACCAGCTTCATGCAGCCTGCACCGGGCGATGGCAGCCGGCTGACGGCCAAAGGGCGATTGATGCACCGCACCGTCACGCTGGCGTTTACCGAGGCCACGCTGTTTGACGCGCAAGGAAAGGCTTGCGCGCATGCGACCGGGACTTTCAAGTATGTCAAGCGACTGGTCACCGGGCCCAAAACGAGCAACCCGCTGACATTGCCGTTGGGTCAAGTGCCTCATAGTGTTATTTCGACAGATTAACTGTCGTTTTTTAGTCTTTCTACTCGTTTTCATGTATCAAATCGTGCTTTAGCTCAATAAATACGGGCGCAAGCA
>JANMIH010000444.1:0-3073 GCA_031375685.1 Polaromonas sp.
CTACCGGCCTCGCGGTCGTGGTGGGTGTCGTGGGGTTGCGCCATGTTGGGCTCAGGAAACATTGCGGTGGTAGGCGGTGACGCGGTCCACTTCGTTTTTGGAACCCAGCACGACACTCACACGTTCATGCAGCAACTTGGGCTGCAGGTCCATGATGCGCTCTTTGCCATTGGTGGCTGCGCCGCCTGCTTGTTCAACCAAGAAGGCCATGGGGTTGGCTTCGTACATCAGGCGCAGCTTGCCGGCTTTTTCAGGCTCGCGTTTGTCCCAGGGGTACATGAAGATGCCGCCACGCGTCAGGATGCGATGCACGTCTGCCACCATTGAGGCTATCCATCGCATGTTGAAATTTTTGCCGCGCACGCCTTCTTTGCCTTGCAGGCATTCGTCGATGTAGCGTTTGACGGGTTCGTCCCAGTGGCGCATGTTGCTCATGTTGATGGCGAACTCTTGCGTGTCGGGCGGGATTTGTATGCTTTCTTCGGTCAATACAAACGAGCCTTGTTCGCGGTCCAGCGTGAACATAGCCACGCCGTCGCCTACTGTCAGCACCAGTGTGGTTTGCGGCCCGTACACGCAGTAGCCTGCGGCCACCTGCTTGTTGCCCGACTGCAAAAAGTCGGCTTCCTCGACGCCAGCATCGCCTTCAGGCTTTTTCAGCACACTGAAGATGGTGCCAATGCTGACATTGACATCAATGTTGCTGCTGCCATCCAGCGGGTCAAACAGCAGCAGGTATTCGCCTTGCGGGTATCGGTTGGGCACCACGTAGATGCCGTCCATTTCCTCGCTGGCCATGGCGGCCAGGTGTCCGCCCCATTCGTTGGCTTCAATCAGCACTTCGTTGGCGATGATGTCGAGCTTTTTTTGGACCTCACCCTGCACGTTTTCACTGCCGGCTGTGCCCAGGATGCTGGCTTCACCACCCAGCGCGCCCTTGTTGACGGCCTGGCTGATGCTTTTGCAGGCGCGTGCCACCACCTCCAGCAGCAGGCGCAGCTCGGGGGGTATGTGGCCGTCCTGGCGTTGCTGTTCAACCAGGTAGCGGGTCAGGGAGATGGTTTTGGGCATGATGTGTTCCGGTGGTTTTGTTCAGGTAGCCAGCGCGCGGGTCACGACTTCAAGCGTGTCTTTGCTCAAATCATTTTTGGCAGCCACGCGTGCAATCGCTTCACGTGCTGCGCTGCGGTAGGGTTCTGCCAGTTTGCTCCAGCGGTCCAGCGCTCTGGCCAGGCGGGCGGCGACTTGCGGGTTCATGGCGTCCAACTCAATCACGCGCTCGCTCCAGAAGACATAGCCTGCCGCATCCGCACGGTGAAAAGCCGCCGGGTTGCTGCAGTAGGTGCTGATGACGCTGCGCGCGCGGTTGGGGTTCTTCAGGCTGAAGTCGCTGTGTTTCATCAGTTGTTTGACGGCTGGCAGGATGTTGCCGTTGCGGTCTGGGCTGCCTGCTTGCAGGCTGAACCATTTGTCAATCACCAGCGCTTCATCTTTGAACATGGCATGGAACTGCGCCAGTGCTTGCGCGGCTAACGGGTGTCCACTGGCCACCAAAGCGCTCAGGGCATTGAAGCGGTCTGTCATATTGCCTGCGCTGCTGAAGCGTTGCAGGGTTTTGGATGGCCATTCATCATGGCCCGTCGCTACAGCTGCGATGCACAGGTAAGTCAGCGCCAAGCCGGCCAAGGCGCGACGGCCGGACGAGGCTGCATCGGGCGTGTAGTTGCCGGTGTCCTGATGAGCCTCATACACCGCCGCCCAGTCAGCTTGCAGGCGGGTAGCCAGCTGCTGGCGCATGGCTTCGCGCACGGCATGGATCTGCTGCGGGTCGACCACGTCGAGTTGTTCAGCCAGATAGGTTTCAGACGGCAGCGTGAGCACCAGCTCCTTGAAGGCAGCGTCCAGCGTGGGGTGATGCAAAACTTGCTTCATGGCGGCCAAAAAGGCCTCATTTAGAACATCATTTGATGCTGTATCGCCCTGAATACGGGCGTAATCAGCTCCTGAATTAATAGCGATTAATGCAGACCGCACAGCCAGCCGCTGTCCGGCTTCCCAGCGGTTGAAGGGGTCACTGTCGTGCGCCAGCAGGTGCAGCAGTTGCGCATCGGTGTAGTCAAACTCAAGCACCACCGGGGCGGTAAAGCCGCGCAGGATGGACGGTACGGGCTCCTCGGTGATGCCTGTGAAGGTAAAGGTTTCAGATGCTTGCGTCAGAACCAGTGTGCGGCTTGTAACCGGCGCGTTTGTGTCACCAGAAAGCTGCAGGGCCAAGTCCTCGCCATCCGCACCCAGCAAACCCAACGCCACCGGAATCACAAACGGCTCTTTGCCGGCTTGGCCTGTGGTGGGTGCGCAGCTTTGGCTGAGGGTCAGCGTGTAGGTGCTGGCCGTCGCGTCGTACACGCCTTGGGCCGTCACGCGCGGCGTGCCAGCCTGGCTGTACCAGCGCTTGAACTGCGGCAGCAAACGCGCCAAGTCAGACGTTGGGTTGGCGTCCGCAATCGCTTGCGCAAAGTCGTCACAGGTGACTGCCTGGCCGTCGTGCCGCTCAAAGTAAAGCGTCATGCCTTTGGCAAAGCCCTGCCCACCGACGAGGGTTTGCATCATGCGCACAACTTCAGCACCTTTTTCGTAAATCGTCACGGTGTAAAAGTTGCTGATCTCGACATAGCTGTCAGGCCGCACGGGGTGCGACATTGGGCCTGCGTCTTCGGGGAACTGGGCGGTGCGCAGCACGCGCACGTCTTCAATGCGCTTCACGGCTCTGGCTGATGCTTCGCCGCACAAATCCTGGCTGAATTCTTGGTCACGGAAAACCGTCAGACCTTCTTTAAGCGACAACTGAAACCAGTCGCGGCAGGTGACGCGGTTACCCGTCCAGTTGTGAAAATACTCGTGGCCCACCACGCTTTCGATGTTGCCAAAGTCAACATCCGTTGCCGTGGCCTGGTTGGCCAGCACGTACTTGGTGTTGAAGATGTTCAGGCCCTTGTTTTCCATCGCGCCCATGTTGAAGTCGCTGGTGGCGACGATCATGAAGCGCTCCAGGTCCAGCGGCAGGCCGAAGCGC
>JANMIH010000454.1:0-8204 GCA_031375685.1 Polaromonas sp.
CAGAGATTCGCAGAGAAAGTCAAAACAAATCATTTGGTTTGCCTCCTCATACTCTGCGTTCTCTGCGCCTCTGCGCCTATGCGGTGAATGCCCCCGAATTTTGAACCCGACTTGAAAGGCAAAACATGCAAGACAACCAAAACACCGCCCAGCTCATGGAGCAAATCCTTTACGAAGTCAAACGCGTCGTCGTGGGGCAAGACAAGTTTTTAGAGCGTGTGATGGTTGCCATCCTCGCGCAGGGCCACCTGCTGGTGGAAGGCGTTCCGGGGCTGGCCAAAACGCTGACTGTTAAAACGCTGGCCAACACGGTCACAGGGGACTTCAAACGCATCCAGTTCACGCCAGACCTGGTGCCTGCCGACCTGATTGGCACGCGCATTTACAACCAGAAGACGGGCGACTTCAGCACGTCGCTGGGCCCGGTGTTTACCAACCTGCTGCTGGCAGATGAGATCAACCGCGCGCCGGCCAAAGTGCAAAGCGCGCTGCTGGAAGTGATGCAGGAGCGGCAGGTCACGATTGCCGGCGTGACGCACAAGGTGCCCTCGCCCTTCCTCGTTATGGCCACGCAAAACCCGATTGAAACCGAAGGCACCTACCCGCTGCCTGAAGCGCAGGTAGACCGCTTCATGATGAAGGTGCTGGTGGACTACCCAACCGACGAAGAAGAATTCGTCATTGTGCAGCGCGTGACAGGCCCAGCGGTTACCGTATCAGCCGTGGCCACCACAGAGCAACTGGCAGCGTTGCAAGCCGAATGCCGCAAGGTGTACGTCGACCCATCACTGGTGCAGTACGCCGTGAAATTGGTCTCTGCCACCCGCTACCCCGACAGGCACGGCATGAAGGAACTTGCCCGCTTCATCACCTTTGGGGCCAGCCCGCGCGCCACTATCAATTTAACGGAAGGCGCACGCGCCTTGGCCATGCTGCGGGGACGCAGCTATGCACTGCCGGAGGACATGACCGACCTGGTGCCCGATGTGCTGCGGCATCGACTGGTGTTGTCGTATGAGGCACTGTCTGAAGGTTTGACTGCCGATGCCGTCGTGGGCAAGATCATGGCGAAAATTCCGCAACCTGCCAAGCCAATGGCGCATGAAGTCCATGAGCAACTCGCCGCCTAAAAATGATGCCCCCACGTTCGTTCACTGCGTGTAACTCTCTGCCCCCCCGAGGGGGCCGCTGCGCCTACGGCCCGGCAAAGCCGATTCCGTGGCCCCTGCTTGAATAAAACCGCTGATGTGGAGTCTGTGCATGAGTAGGCCTCAAGAGGGCGCCGAGCAACTGCTGCGCCGCCTTGAATGGACGGTGCTGCGCCGTCTGGATGGCCTGTTGCAGGGCGACTACCGCACACTGTTGCGCGGCACCGGCATGGACCTGGCGGACTTGCGTGAATACCAGCACCATGACGATGAGCTGCACATCGACAGGAACGTGACAGCCCGCTTGCAGCAACCCCATGTGCGGGTGTTTACCGAAGATCGTGAAATGAGCGCCTGGTTTTTGCTCGACCTCAGCCCATCCATGGACTTTGGCTCGGGCCAGACGCGCAAGCGCGGCTTGTCTGCTGAATTTGTGGGCGTGATCGCGCGCGCATTGACGCGCCACGGCAACCGGGTTGGCGCGATGTTGTATGGCTCAGGGGTTGACGCGGTGATACCCGCACGCGGCGGCAGGCATCACATTTTGCAACTGCTGCACACGCTGCAAATCAGGCCTGAAGCAGCGCAAGCCGGGCCGACCAAACTGCATGAACTGCTGGCGTCCGCATCCCGGCAGATCCGCTGTCGCTCAACGATCTTTGTGGTGTCTGATTTCATCAGCGAATCGGGCTGGGAAAAGCCCCTGGGCATGCTGGCGCAGCGCCATGAAGTGGTTGCGGTGCGGCTGGTGGACGCGATGGAACTGCAACTGCCTGACCTGGGTTTGATCCCGATCCTGGATGCGGAGACTGGCGAGCAACTGCTGGTCGACACCAGCGACAAGGGCTTTCGCCAGCGCTTTGCCCGTATTGCGGCACAGCGCGAATCAGACTTGCGGCAGTCGCTGGCCAAAGCTGGCGTGGACACGCTGGAGCTGGCCACTGACGGCGATCTTGTCGAATCACTCATGCGCTTTACTGATTTGCGCAAGCGCCGGGCTCGCCTGTCTGCGGGCGGCGGACTGCCAGCGCATTTGATGCGCGCCGCGGAAAAATGAATCTGACAAAAAGAATCAAGCTGACTCAAGGACATCACCCATGACCTCCCCGATGATTTTTTTATGGCCTGAATTTTTGTGGCTGCTGTTGCTGTTGCCGCTGCTGGTACTGCTTTACATCTGGCTGCTGCGACGCAAGAAAAAAATGGCGCTGCGCTACGCCAGCCTGTCAATCGTGCGTGAAGCCATGGGCAAAGGACAAAGCTTTCGCAGGCACATTCCACCGCTGCTTTTTTTGCTGTCGATAACCGCCATGCTTCTGGCTTCAAGCAGGCCTTTCGCCGTCATCAGCCTGCCCTCAGACCAGCAAACCATCATGCTGGCGATGGACGTGTCGGGCAGCATGCGGGCCACCGATGTCAAACCCAATCGCCTGGTGGCGTCGCAGGATGCGGCCAAAGCGTTTTTGGCTGAGCTGCCGCGCAATATACGGGTGGGGATTGTGGCGTTTGCAGGCACGGCATCGGTGGTGCAACCGCCTACGCTCAGCCGTGAAGACCTGGTCACGGCCATTGATAAATTTCAGTTGCAGCGCGGCACCGCCATTGGCAACGGCATTGTAGTGTCACTGTCTGAGCTGTTTCCTGATGCTGGCATTGATGTTCAATCCATGATGGCTGGCCGTGACCGGCAGCGCGGCGTAGCGATTGACCAGCAACCCGTGTTGGGCAAAGACGGCAAGGAAAAGAAGCCTTTTGTGCCTGTAACCCCTGGATCCTATGCGTCAGCAGCAATTATTTTGCTAACAGACGGCCAGCGCACCACGGGGGTGGATTCGATGGACGCCGCCAAAGCCGCGGCTGACCGGGGCGTGCGTATCTACACCGTGGGCGTGGGTACGGTGGATGGTGAAACGATTGGTTTTGAAGGCTGGTCAATGCGCGTCAAACTGGACGAAGAAACCCTCAAGGGCATCGCCCGCAATACCCAGGCTGAATACTTTTATGCGGGTACCGCAGCCGACTTGAAAAAGGTTTATGAATCGCTCAGCTCACGTTTGACGGTAGTGAAAAAAGAGACCGAGATTTCTGGGCTGCTGGCTCTGGTGGCTGCCGTGCTGGCGCTGCTGTCAGCAGGCTTGTCACTGGCCTGGTTTAAACGGATTCTTTGAGAGAAAACCCTTCACAGCAGAGGCGCAGAGAACGCAGAGGCTCGCAGAGAAATGCAAGTGAAGATTTTGAGTTTTCCACCTCTTACTCTGTGCCCTCTGCGTCTCTGCGTTAAATGCCCCCGAATTACTTGAGGTTGCATTCGCGCCGTAGCAAAGCCAGCGCATCGTCTGTTGCGCCAACTGCATCGCTTTTCAGCAGCCCCTGCGCCTCTTCAACAAAGTTTGACCACAACTGCACATAGTCATTTTGGTGTTGCGCAGGTGCTTGGCGCCAGATGAAGTCGGTTGCTGCTTCGGGTTTGAAGCCGGCTTTTTGAACCTTGCGAATCAGCGTGGTGGCGCTTTTTTCGGTCAGAATGGTTTTGGGTGCAGCATGCGCAGCCAGGCAAAAAAACAGGGTCAGCAACGACCCATCATCCGTATGGCCGCCCGTCGTTTTAGCCCATTGACTTGACACAGCGCGGTCATGGTGATCGACTTCATTCAAACCGTCTTCCAGCCAAAAATACCGCCCCATGAAAGCGGGTGTCTGGTCAAACAACTTGCGTGTGGGCAGCTTGGTGTTCAGAATTTTGGCCGCGTCACGCAGGATGGACTGCTGAACCACAGTCGCCAAATCACGAAATTCGTCTGGCATTTTTGGAGGCAAATTGATGCTGAAGTCCTCAGATTTACCGTCAAACTTTGCGCGTAAACCAGCAATCATCTTGTCAAATGCCACCCAGTCGGGCAGCTTGCGCCCACGCGTGGCGAGCACCAGCAAGGCGGTGCGTATCACGGCTTCTGCGTCTTTGCCTGCTTCTTCCAAATCATCAGCATCAAGCCCCAGCGCATTGGCAAACCAGATGGCTGCATCAATCACCAGCGCCACTTGCTGGCGCTTGGCCAACTCTGCCTGGTAGTCAGCCAGGCTGCACAGCGACCATTTGGCCAGTTGCGGGATATGGCTATCGGTAAAACCGCCACGTTCACTCATGCCAAAGTGACTGTTTTGCGGCATGGCAATCATGGCTTTGAGCATGTCGGACCCGCCTTTGGAGCGCGACAACAATGAATGGTCACGCAATGAGATGGCAGCGGCCTGCAAATCGCCATCGGTGCTACTTTCAAGGTACAAACTCACCAGGTTGACCATGCGGCCCAAGGCTTTTTCAAGCTCCGGGCGCAAAAACTCGGTGCCAAAGTAGCGCGCAATTTGCACCATGCCTTTGGGTGCATCGCGGCTGATGCTGTCTAGTTTTTCATGGTCAATGATGTTGTGCTGAATGCCATGCTGCAATGCTTTTTCAAAGAACGGCCTCCCGTCGTAGAGGGATACCCCAACATTTGAATCAGCCGTTATCGCCATGAGGTTGCTCAAATCGCCGACTCTTCGTCAGAGTCCCGCTTGGCCGGTGTGGCCTTGCCTCGGTCGGTATCACCTGTTTCCACTTTTCCGTCGTCTTCGTCCAGCGCTTCATCTTCACCAAAGCCCGCGTCAAACGCACTGGCTTTGGCACGCAGCACCAGCAGCATTTCAATGAACAAATCCGGCAGCTCGTAGCGCAGTATCCAGGCCAGTTGCATCCAGTCTTTGTCGGCAATTTCATCCTCTTCAAGCTTGGGCTTTTCATACGCTTTGGCCAGCAGCTCGTCTTGCGACAGCATGTCACCGTGGTCTTCCATCACATCGAACGAGCCCGTGCGTGCAAAAGCTTCCACTCTGCTCCACTTTTCAGAAAAGTAATCGGCCAGCGCGTCGCTGCCGCCTTCCAGGTCACCAATCGCCGTCAAAAAAGCCAGCGGGTCTGCGTCATCCCTGAAGATAATTGAATTGACCATGCCGCGCAGGTGGGTGCGGGTCAGGTCTTTGTATTGTTTTTCAATCACCACGGCTCTGGCAAACTGCTCGGGCGTGACCAGCAAATTGATAACCGATTCTTTGGAGTTGTCGTACTCGCGGATGATGGCCAGCACGTCCTTGGCGGGCAACTGCTCCAGCACCACCATCAGCGCGGCATCGCCCTCGGCATCGGCCAGTTCGACCAGCGCGCCTTCAGCGCCCACAATGTCGCCAGCGGCGATCAGGGTTTGGGTTTTGGTAATGAGTGCGAGGTTGTTTGAGGCGTTCATGGTTTATTCCTTGCGATCAAAGCCTTGCCCAACCATCCAGTCTTCAGCGGCTTCTTTGCGGGCCTTGGCATCCGCGCGCTCTTCGGCATCGCCATCAAACTCTTCTTCTTCGTCTTCGTCTTCGTCTTCGTCCTCATTCTGCGCTGCATGGGCGACTGGCTTGACTGCCATGTATTCCAGTGTCGCCGCAACCGTTAAAAACCATTCGCCGCCGGGTTCGCTCAACACCCTGTCGACCAAATCTTGCGCCCAGGGTGCGATTTGAATGTCATCGGCCAATCCCGTCCAGTCAGGCAACTCATCTGCCTCAAAGCTGAGCAAGTCGTCCATCACGGCAGGCTTGCTGAAGGCGAACGCCTGATGAAACACCACCGCCACCATCTCGGGGCTGAGCTCCATCATCTTGACCAAAAAGTCAATCTCGCCACGTTTGTCAGCCAGGCGCTTGTTCAGCACATCCTTGCCTTCTGAATCCTGGCTCAGGTCGTCAAGTTCAGCTTGGTAAGCAGAGCGCAGGTCGGTAAAAAAGTTGGAGATAGTCATATGTCGTTCAGTTGAGGGCAAAAGATAGGACTTAAACCACAGATTTGATGTAAGTTAGCCAGATCTCTTGCGCAGTTTCTAATGGGTTGTCAAGCAGATTGCGACGGCGGTTGTCGTCATAGGCTTGGCGCTTGTCGCTATCAGCCAGCACGTCATAAGCCTCTTGCACTGCCCGAAACCGCGCTGCCGCATCGTCTGCGGCATTTTTGTCGGGGTGGTAAAACGATGCCTTTTGACGAAACGCTTTCTTGATGTCTGCCAGCGTGGCGGCGCTGTTCAGGCCGAGCGTGGTGTAGTGGTCGGTCAAAACTGAAATGCCTCGACCTTCAAACCTGCATATATCTTGAAATCGGCAACATTGCGCGTCAACACGGCGTAACCGTGATGGATAGCTGTTGCTGCAATCATTGCATCATGCGCTCCAGCCGTCACGTTTTTAGACAGTGCTGCCACCATGCGTGCATGAGTTCGCACAATGGGCATAGAAAATTCAAGTACAGGAATGATGGAAAGCAGGTTTTCTACAAATGCACCGCGTTGCGCCTTGCGCTGAGCAGTGCTAGCACGTTCAACACCCACAAGCAATTCACTTGCTGTGATTGCGCTCATGTACGCCCCGCCGTATTCAGCCCAACGAGCCAAATCAAGCTTTCCACCAGATCGTTCAGCCAGTATCCAAACGTCAGAATCGATCACTAAACCCATGGGTCACTTTTGTTTCTAAGGCTGGTACGTATGCTAAGAACATCTTCCGACATGGCTAGCCGCTCAGAAGCTTGTAGCAGTGGCCCTTTTGCGAGAACATCGTCAAGCTGATCAATCGGAAAGCCGCTGCTGGGCATCGCGGGCAACACTCGGGCAACCACTCGCTTGCCACGCTGAATATCCAGCGACTGGCCTTGGTATTGCACTTGGCTTAAGAAATTGGACAGGCCACGCGAAAACTCAGTAACTGTCAGTGCAACAACACCCATACTTGGTACTCCAAAAATCTGATAATCATTTTATCAGATATCGATTCAACGAATATATTTCCAGTCTGCAGGACCGTTGTGCGCACTTACTTTGGCCCTGCAATTTCGCATTTCCCCCACTGGATAGACACTTTTACGCAACGCTCAAACGGATATTGGGCACCAGTTCTCACAGCCAAAAGCATGGCTTGAATTTCCGCAGCGCTCCGTGTTTTATGAAAGTAATCAAAGACTTCACCGTTGACGATGAGGGCTGCCTGAGGCGATCCACCACGTCCTGAGCTGGCGAAATCAAGCTTTTCTTTGAATGGTTTGACTTCAACTGGAAGAAAAAAACTGGAAGGAACTGGAGACCGGATACTTTTAATCACGTAGGAAAAAGTCATTTTCGTAAATTCCTCCGATGCTTTCAATTTTGGCAATTCGTCTTTTCGCCAGGCAACGCAAGGCGGACAGTCATCGCCACCCATCCACACAAGCTGCACTGAAGGGGTGGATTGCGAAATTGCTGAAAATGAAGCGATTACAGCAAGAAAAAATAAAACAGAACGAAGCCGCATGACGATGCTCCAAATATGAGATTTTAAAAATTAGCTGAATGTATCTACCCACTCAGACAACCGCCCCTCCACCAGTCGATAGCGCCGCGCACAACGGGCTGCCAGTGACTGGTCATGCGTGACCATGATGAAGGCTGTACCCTGGTCGCGGGCCAGTTGCAGCATCAGTTCAAACACGCCTTCTGCGGTGGATCTGTCCAGGTTCCCCGTGGGCTCGTCGGCCAGCACACAGGCTGGTTGCGTGACCAGGGCGCGTGCAATCGCCACGCGCTGGCGCTCACCGCCTGACAGCTCTGCGGGGCGGTGGTGCAGGCGGTCTTGCAAACCCACACTTGCTAGTATTTTAGTAGCTGCTTGCGCACATAGATCGGGCGCCAGACGCCGAATCCATAGCGGCATGGCGACGTTGTCAAGTGCTGAAAACTCGGGCAATAAATGGTGAAACTGGTAGACAAAGCCTAGGTGCTGGTTACGCAACTGGCCTTGTACTTGCGCCGCCAGAGTTGACAGTTCCTGACCTTTCAGAACCACTTGCCCGCTGGTGGGCGCATCCAGCCCGCCCATCAGGTGCAGCAACGTGCTTTTGCCTGAGCCTGATGCGCCGACGATGGCGATCGTGTCGCCTTGGTTGACTTGCAGATCTACGCCTTTGAGCACGGTGACATCGAGGCGACCTTCAATGAAGCGCTTGGTTAAGCC
>JANMIH010000499.1:0-7757 GCA_031375685.1 Polaromonas sp.
CAACAAGGCCGTCTGTAGATGTGCAGTCTGTTCCTCGCTTTGATAGCCGATTTCGTTGACGTCAGTGCTGAGAAATACCGTCACCAAGAAGTGTTTATTCAACACCCTCGGTTGACTTTATGGGAAGTCCCTGTAATTGGGTTAGGGGTCGATTTGCCAGTTAAAAATCGGTGAAAAACTGCTTTTAGGCCGTTTTTCAAGTCAAACAGTGCTTGCCGGAGCGTTTGGCAGCCTCAAAAGCGCTGTTTTAACCCATCAAATACGCCAAAATACCAATAAAAACGGGCTCAAAAAGCTCCTAAATTAATAGTAATCACCACCTTAAACCACAGGCGCGTTCATCACCTTGCCTGCTGCTATCAGGGCGTCCATCTTTGCCATCACTTCTTCGGCCGTGGCAAGGTAGGGGTCGAACGCAGGTGGCTGCTGTGCGGCTTCAGTGTTGTCCAGGTGAGCCATATCAACATGGGCCATGGCCCAGTTGCCATAACGGCGAGCCTTGATGTCTTCTTGCTGGCGCAGCACCAGGTTGTGGTGCCTTTTGTCTCGTGCGATGCGTTCGTACAGCGCCTCTATCTGGCTGCGCTCGCCCTCCAGCACTTGCAGGTAAACGCTGCGCCCTTGGCACAGCACGCCGGTGATGCCGCTGGCCGCGTTGTGCGATTGTGCGCTGCGCAAAATGGTACCCGTGACTGCCGTGGTCACAGGGCCAACGGCGGTACTGACATAAAGGAGTCGGGTCAGCATGGTGGGGTAGTCCTCAGGTTGGCAAACAGAGTTTTCAGTATAAAAAGCAGGTTTTAGCCAATAAATACGGGCTCAAGCAGCTCTGAATTAAGTAGCTATGTAAATGTGGTTTGATGGTAGGGTAGGGTAGGGTAGGGCAGGGCTCAAGGTGCTTCATCGCCCGGTGTGTCCAGGCGCTGGGATGTGCGCTTTTTTTCTTGCGCCAAGTCGTGCAGTTGCCACCAGACAAAAGCTGCGCCCAAAACAATCAGGCTCAGTACTTTGACCGCCATCAGGATGGACACGCTGCTCATGCCTTCAATTCTTGTTCAGCCAGATCAGGCGGTAATGACGCTGGCAAGCGATGACCGTGGGCGGTTGCATAGGCGGCTGCGTGTGCCTGAGACGACGTGCTGCGTGCGGCGTCGGCGCGCGACAGCCTTTCAAACAATTCGGCAGTCCAGCGGGCGCGCTCTTCAAAGCTGCGGCGAGCTGGTTGGTTAGGCGCTGCTGGCGCAGCGCCTGCGGGTAGTGTGGCTGCTAAAACCAAAAACTGATTGGCGGGTAAGGCGGCAAAGTGCTGCTTCGGGTCAGCCGGCAGCACGATGGCTGCGCCGCTGGCGCGTGCCAGCAAAGCCAGCTTGCGTTTGCCGGAGACAACGGCGCGGTGGTTGATGCTGTCCAGCCCGGCTTTTTCAAGTTGACGACCAATCTCTGCGTACACCAACCGTGCCGCACGTATGGCAGGTCGGCAGTCGCGCGGTAACTGGCCAATGCCGTGTTCTGACCGCTCATACAGCAGATCGGCGGCTTTGATCAGGCGGTCAATCACGCTGGCAATGCGTGCGTCGAACACCGGGTTTTGCAGCCAGGCATCGGGGTCCAGCCCTGCTTCACGCATCCAGGCCAATGGCAGATAAAGGCGGCCAAAGCGGGCGTCCTCGCCCACATCTCTGGCGATATTGGTTAGCTGCATGGCCACGCCCAGGTCACAGGCACGTGCCAGAGCCTGCTCACCCCGAGTACGCATGACGACAGCCATCATCGCGCCCACGCTACCAGCCACGCGCGCGCCGTAGGCCTGCAGGTCTTCAATGGTTTCGTAGCGGCGACCTTCGGCGTCCCACTCAAAACCTTCTAGCAGCGCCGCAACGAGTTCTAACGGCAAGTCAAATTCGCGCACCACAGCGGCTAGCGCCCGGTCGGGCTCGTAGGCCATCGGGTCATTCGCATAGACGCGGCGCAGGCGTTCGTTCAAGTCGGCCAGTGCCGTCACGCGGTCTTGACTGTTGTCTATCGCGTCATCTGCCACACGGCAAAAGGCGTACAGGGCAATCGCTGGGCCGCGCACCCGGCTGGGTAGCAGGCGTGACGCGGCAAAAAAGGTTTTGGAGCCGCCACGCATCAATTCCTGGCAGGCTTCATAGTCAAAGCCATGCTTGTCGACGCTTGCGGTGGTCGCTGTCGTTTGCAAATCAGGCCTTGATGACGGGGTGGATTTCAGGCACCACGGTTTGTAGTGCTTTGGCTGACATCAGCACGCCGGGCATGCCCGCGCCCGGGTGGGTGCTGGCACCGACCATGAAGAGGTTTTCAATGTCTTCGCTGCGGTTGTGTGGGCGAAACCAGGCGCTTTGCAGCAGCACGGGCTCCAGCCCGAAAGCTGCGCCTTTGTACGACAACAAATCGTCCTGAAAGTGTTGCGGTGTCATGACGTGAGAGGTGACGATGTGCTGGCTCAAGCCCGGTAGCAGTGTTTCTTCAAGCCGTCTGCAGACGGCTTGTCGATACGTTTCAGCGTGCGCTGCCCAGTCGGTGCCGCTGTCTAAATGTGGCACGGGTGCCAGCACGTAAAAATTGTCACAACCCGCAGGTGCTACCGATGGGTCAGTGGCTGTGGGGCGGTGCAGGTACAAGCTGAAGTCATCGGTCAGTTTGTGGTTCTTAAAAATATCGGTCAGCAAGCCTTCATAGCGCGGGCCCAGTGCCATGGTGTGGTGCGGCACGTCAGGGTATTGTTTGTTGGTACCAAAGTACCAGACAAACAGACTCATCGAATGTTTGCCGTTTTCAATTTTCTTGTCAGTCCAGTGACGGCGATGTTCGGGGGCAATCAGGTTTTTATAAGTCCACGACGTGTCTGAATTGCAGACCACGATGTCGGCGGCCAGGCGCTCAATCATGCCGTTTTCGCCCATCAACTCAACGCCTGTTGCGCGGCCACCTTCAACAATGATCTGCTTGACCTCAGCGTTATAACGAACCGGCACACCGCGCTCTGTCAGCAACTTGACCATGCCGTTGATGATGCTGCCTGTGCCGCCCATGGCCGAATACACGCCAAAGCGTCGTTCCAATGCATTGATCAGGCTGTAGACCCCCGTGACTGAAAACGGGTTGCCGCCAATCAGAAGCGTTTGCAGACTCATCGCCATGCGCAGCTTGGGGTGCTTCATGTAGCTTGCTACCAAGCCAAACATGGTGCGCCATGCTTTCATTTTCACCATGGCAGGAAGTGCGGCGACCAGGTCGCCAATGCTGTCAAAGGCTTTGCAGCCCAGGGTTTCAAAGCCCAGGCGGTAGCACTTGTCTGACTCTTTCACAAAGCGGTCAAAGCCCGCTGCATCGTCAGGGCTGATGCGAACCACTTCAGCGCGCATGCGCTCCGGGTCACCGTTGTAGTCAAAGTGCGTACCGTCGTCAAACTGCACCCGGTAAAAAGGGTCCATCAATCGCAGCTCAACATCGTCAGCAAAAGTTTTGCCGCACATCGTCCACAGCTCTTCGAACAAAAAAGGTACGGTGACAATTGTCGGGCCACCATCGAAAGTAAAACCGTCCTGCTTGCGCACGTAGCCGCGCCCGCCGGGGCCGTCGAGCTTTTCAAGCACTGTGACTTTGTAGCCCATCACGCTTAAACGAATGGCTGCCGCCAAACCGCCAAAGCCAGAGCCGACCACAATAGCGGTTTGCTCGCCGGCCGGGCCTGCACCCGAGCCTTGCGCCACGAAGCCTGGGGCGGGTGTTGCGGTTACCAAATTGAGTGGTGAAAAAGGTTTAACTGACATAGCGATCAACGTCCCATCGAATCTGCTGCCGCATTGACGAGTGGCGTGCGATTGCGCATAGCCCAGCGCCACAATGCCGTTGAAGGCAAGGGCAGTACCAGGAGAAAATGCTCCAAAATAGCCATGGCCAGCATGGTGCCGACCAGGATCAAACCAGCCGTATTGGCCGAGCTTGAATCAATACTCATAGCTGCTTGCGCAATTATTACCAGGGCTGCAGCCGATATAGCAATAGAAAATGGCAAAAATACATTCATGGCTCGACGTCTGAAATAACTGCCCATGTAAGTCAGGTGCGCGGGCAAAAACTCTTCAGACAAGTTACGCACGCCAAAAAACAAATTAAGTTTGGCACTGGTTCGCATGATCCACAGCACCAAAAAAGTCCACAGGCCGATCTGGTTGGCAGCATTCCACGTGATGGCAGCTATTAACAGGCCGCTGGCCAAAATAGCCAGCTCATGCCACAAGATGGCTGCCACGGCTTGCCTAAAGCGCGGCCAGCCGCTGGCAGCGTTGCAGGCCAGCCGACGCGGGCCCGTTAGCCAGCCAGTTAAAAAAGTCAGCTCGTGCCAGCCCCACACCAGCAGCGCGCAAGTAAAAGCGCAGTACGCATTGACAACGTTCAATGTTGCGGAAGTGTGTGACAGACCATACAGCGCTGCAATGGCCAACAATGAGGAGATCAGCACGCTCCAGCGAAAGGTGGTGCGAGGCATGCCATTGAGCAGCAACACCACACCGGTGGAAAACCACCAGATGAATACGGCAAACAGCACAGGAACAATCCACTCAAGCATGATGGGCGTACTGGCTGTAGACGCAGGCTACCAAACAGGCTGCATGCGGATATCCGCAGGCAATTCGTGGCGCTTCATGGGTAAAACGTACAAACGCGCAAATGTCAGTACGCCGACCGCGGCCCAAAAGCCCTGCTTGACCAAGCCGGCAAGGCCGCCCTGCGCCTTGGCTGCATTGATACCTGTTTGCGCTGCAAACAAACGCGTCATGCCAGCGCGAAAACCTGGACTGTCAATGTCCAGTGAGATTGGAAAGACCTGCTTGGTGATGTCGTTGGTGATGCGAAACACTTCATAGTCGTAGGTTGTTGGGTCAAGGCCCATGGCCGCCTTGAGTTGCGGGCGGGTATGGTCACGCACATACATCGTTCCGTACACAGCCAGCAGGAAGAACCGGATCCACAGCACGTTCATGCCTTTTAGCAAGTGTGGCTGTGCACGCATCATGAGCGCAAACGATTCGCCGTGGCGAAACTCGTCATTGCACCAGCGCTCAAACCAGCGAAAAATGGGGTGAAAGCGCTTGTCCGGGTTGCGCTCCAGTTGCCTGAAGATGGTGATGTAGCGCGCGTAACCAATTTTTTCGCTCAGATAGGTTGCGTAAAAAATGTACTTGGGCTTGAAGTAGGTATAGGCCTTGGTACGCTTCAAGTCACCCATGTCAATCCCGAGGCCGAAGTCCTTGAGTGACTGGTTGATAAAGCCAGCATGGCGGGACTCGTCTCGCGCCATGTAGCGCATGAGTGCCTTGATGTCAGGATTGGTGACGTTTTTCTGAATCTCGTTGTACAAAATACAGCCTGAAAATTCAGACGTCAGGGAACTGATCAAAAACTCAATGAATTCCTGACGCAGCTCCGGCGAAACTTTTGAAAAATGTTCATTCACTTCATCCGCGAACTCAGGGGTTCGCTGAAAGTGGTCATGGTTGTTATCACCTTCATATTCAGCCATCATGGTGTCCCACTCGGCGCGCAGACCAGAGACATCCAGGCGATCCATGGCCGCATAGTCAGTTGTATAAAGGCGTGGGCTGAGCAACGATTCCTGCTTTGCCTGAAATGCAGCCAGCTCTGAAGTGGTAATAGATGGGGTCGTTTGCATGATGCTGTCCTGAATTGCAAATAAGGTGTCAACGGTTGCCCTGCGGCTGCATGGTGAGAAAGGGCGCAAAGATGGCCGCATTGGTTGGGCCGAATGATTCTAGGTCGACGCGCTGACCGGATACGGGGTCAAACAGGGTTAACCTGCCGTCGCTGCGGGAAATTAATTTGAATGGCTGTTCAGATCCGATTTTGCGGGCCGCGCGGTCACGTGCCAAAGCACGGATGGCACCCCGGAAAAACCCTTGTTCGCCGGTGACAGTGGTCAGCAGTTTTCCAGTATCGCCATCAATCACTGCCACACCGCCGCCTGGGCTGTCTTCAAAGCGCAGCAGCCTTTCAGCGACTGTGGCCGCGGCCAACTGGTCCGGGCCGTTACCGGTGATGCGGATCAGCGCCACAGCGCCGAGGGTGAACGCCAGCAAACATGCTGTTGCCCAAAGCACCCAGCGTGGAAAGGTGTCGGTCGTTGGCTTTGGCATGGGGCTTGAAAGTGCTGCAAAGTTCATGGAGGAATGAGATTTGTCTGAACTGGATTATTTGGCGCTAGCGACTTGCCAGTGGGCGGTTTGTGTGTCGTCAGGTCTTTGCAATGGCACTGTGGTTTTGCCTGTGGCTTGTGTCCAGGTTTTTTGCAACAAGGCAGCAAACGACTGTGCGTTGGCGATGCAGCGCAGCATGGGTTCCGGCTGGGCAAGATGCCACGGACGGGCATGTGGCCACAAATTGAGGTAACCAATGCGGTCGCCACCGCTCAGCACAAAAGGAATATCGCCAAAGCCTTTGCCAGAGAGCAGCAAACCCGCCGTATCAATACGCTTGAGTGGCAAGTTAAAGGTCAGCGTCAGCACAATGCCAATGCGCATGACCACACGCTGGTCGGTCAATGTGTACGCGGTGGTGCGAGCTGTCAGCCAGGCCAGCAAGCCCAGTGCAGCCATGGCAGTTAACCCCAGTCCCGCCACCAGCAACACGCCAGCCACGATGGTCAGGGTGTCGAGGCCTGAGGAATACAGATAAGACCCTCTGACCGCCATCAGCACGACAAAGTAGACCGCAACTTTTTTCAAGTGGAAAACGCGCACCGCCAGGTCTTTCAAATCAGGCGCTCCCTGCCACAAAATACTCTCGCCCTTGGGCAATGGCTCGGGCAGCCCGTAAGCTGCCTCAAACTCGTGCTCGTGACCATTGCTCATCACGTTGCCTGTCATGCTCATAGCAGTGGCTCCGCGCGTGAGGGGTCAGCGAAAAGTGTGCCACCACCGTAGTAGGCGCTGATTTTCTCTTCTTCCAGCAACGTGACCTGGTCAGCGTTTTTAGTGACTGGTACGTCAGCAAACTGCGCAGCGTAAATGCTGTGCGCTTTCACGCTGTCATTCTTGATTCGCGCAAAAGGCACAGGTAGCAGCACGCGTTTTGTACCGCCTACCAGTTCAACCTCAACAAAGCGGAACATCATCTCGCAGGTGTCAACCCACATGTCAACGACCTTGCCCGCGACTTTGTTGTCTGTGCCCAGCACCGGCAGGCCGCGCGGGTCGGTATCGTTCTTGGACACGTCAAAACCGTCCAGCACCCGAAGCGGGCGAATGATCGGCAAGCCGTGCAAGTCCATGTCTGGAACATCGGCACGCATGGTGTATGAGCCGGGACCAACGCCAGACGTCATCAGGTCACCTGTTGGAATGTACGGGTTGCCGAAAGATGCGCCATCGCGTCGCGTGTTGACAGGCGGCTCCGGACGGTTCAGGTCAGGCACAGTGACTTTCTTGCCGCTGGCCAGCAGAAAAGTCTTGGGCTCGGGGATGGGCCAGCCTGTGATGGGAGCCGCACCGGGACGCTCCTCCGACTCCATTGGGTAGCCTTCGCGGTGGTTTTCAAGCACCAGGTAATAAATGATGCCTGCAAAAAACAACCAGAACATGTAAAGAATGATCTGGGGCAGATCGAGATAGCCAGTAATTGCGCCTATTTGCATGGTGGGTCTCCTAAAAATCTAAAAGTAGCGGTTGCGAGGTAACTGTTAAAACAATAAAAAATTCAGCCGGACTCGTCAACCG
>JANMIH010000531.1:0-3781 GCA_031375685.1 Polaromonas sp.
CCGACACACCCTGCTGGAAATACTGCTTGGAGATTTCCTTGAAAGGCAAAAAGCCGTGGCGGTCTTCGCCGTAATCTACAAAACAGGCTTCCAGCGACGGCTCGACGCGCGTCACAACGGCCTTGTAAATGTTGCCCTTGCGCTGTTCGCGCCCTTCAATTTCAATTTCGTAGTCGAGCAGTTTTTGCCCGTCAACAATCGCCAAACGGCGCTCTTCTGCCTGGGTGGCATTGATCAGCATGCGTTTCATGTGCGTACTCCTTACATCTTCAACAGCTCAAAATGAGCCAACGATGCCAAAAGCCGCCGCAGTGCGAACGTGGGGAATTGCCGGAGAGCGTGCAAGCCGACCCACCAACTGAAAAATCAGTCAGGCGGGGGCTTGGAGCGTAGGCGCGTGGATGGGGTGAGCCGGAGTCAAGCCAATAATCGCTACAAAATTAGTAACTAGTTGCGCCTGTAAAACAAGGGCTGCAGGCCGAAAAGCTTTAAAAATGCCTAAAAGCGGGGCTAAAAAGCACCGCAGGCAAAGGCTTGTCAGGTTGAACAGCGTTGTCATTAAAAGGCTATTGGTCAAAAGACTTTTTCTCACCAAGATCCGCAGGTAGCCTTCGTCAAAAAATGAAGGCTGCCTGCTTGGGTATTCCGTAGTTTGTTTCGCAAAACGTCGACTGTTTTCCAGTGATGGCTCTCTTGAGCGTCTTCACGGGTACTGGCATCGACCTTCCAGCGCCGCTTGGGTTGACCTTCTCAGGCTATTTTGATGGGCGTGGACTAAACTCCATGCGAATCAACAACTTACAACGTAACGCCAGTGAAACACATTATAGGGGCAGGTGCCACTGATGCAGCGGGTGCAAACCCGACTGCCAGTTTTGTCACGGTTGATGAGGACTACGCTGGCCAGCGACTGGACAATTTTCTCATTCGCCAGCTCAAAGGCGTGCCCAAAACCCATGTGTATCGCATCATTCGCAGCGGTGAAGTGCGGGTTAACAAGGGCAGGGCGCAGGCCGATACCCGGGTTGAGACCGGAGACATTGTGCGCTTGCCGCCAGTCCGTACGTCTGAACGGGCTGACCAAAAAGCCGTGGCAATTAGCGCTGCCCAGGAAGTCGTGCGCCACGGCGCCATGTCTACCGTCGGCGGGTTTGCGCCAGCGGCAGAATTCCCCATTTTGTTTGAAGATGACTTTGTACTGGCAATCGACAAACCGGCTGGCGTGGCCGTCCACGGCGGCAGCGGCGTGAGCTTTGGCGTGATTGAGCAACTGCGCATGGCCCGGCCTGAGTCCGATTTTTTGGAATTGGTACATCGCCTGGACCGGGAAACCAGCGGTATTTTGCTGATCGCCAAGCGGCGCATGGCTTTAAAACTACTGCAAGAACAATTCAGGGAGCGAGAAACCGACAAGGTGTATCTGGCTCTCGTCAAAGGTATCTGGCCCGCTAAACAGCGGGTGATTGACAAGGCACTGCACAAATACGAGGCACCTAACGGTGAACGCCGTGTCAAGGTGGTGGCCAACGACCACCCGGATGGCCTGCGCTCGGTCACACTGGTGAAAGTCAAAAGCACCCTTGCCAACGGACTTTTTACCCTGCTCGAAGTCACCATCAAAACCGGCAGAACCCATCAGATCAGGGTGCATCTGGCCGATGCGGGTCACCCGATAGCAGGGGATGACAAATATGGCGACTTTGAGCTCAACAAGGCGCTGCAAAAGTCGAATCCCGGCGCGCCCAGCTTGAAACGCATGTTTTTGCACGCCTGGAGTTTGAAATTTAATCACCCCAAGCTGCGCAAAGTAGTGCATTTGCAGGCAGAGCTGCCACCTGAGTTGCAGCAGTTTTTGCCAATGTCGCCGACAATCGCACCATGATTTCACGCCAATTTGATCTGATTGCCTTCGATTGGGACGGCACGTTGTTTGACTCCACCCAAATCATCGTCCGCTGTATTCAGGCCGCTGTCAAAGACGTGGGCGGTACGGTGCCAACCGATGAGGCCGCAGGTTATGTGATTGGCCTGGGGCTGATGCAGGCGCTGGCCCATGCTGCGCCTGATGTGCCGCAAGACAAATACCCTCTGCTCGGCGAGCGTTACCGCTACCACTACCAGCTGCACGCCCATGATTTGAGCCTGTTTGACGGCGTGCTGCCGCTGCTGGCGGCTCTCAAAGCGCAGGGCTACTTGCTGGCCGTGGCCACAGGCAAGTCACGCCACGGGCTGGATGAGGCGCTGCAAACCGTTCAACTCAAAGGCGTGTTTGACGCGTCCCGCACCGCCGATAAAACCGCTGGCAAGCCGGATCCGAAAATGCTGTACGAACTGATGGCCGAGCTGGGCACAGCGCCCGCACGTACGCTGATGGTGGGCGACACCACCCATGATTTGCAAATGGCGCTCAACGCAGGCTGCCCCAGCCTGGGCGTGAGTTACGGCGCGCATGAGCCCAGCACCTTTGCAGCGCTCAAGCCGCGGCATATCGCCCATTCAGTGCAAGACATGCAAGACTGGTTAGTTCAAAAAGGTTAGTCAATCCATGGATGATTTGCAGCCCCTTTGCAATGCAAGCGACCTGCTGGAAGCTGGACAAGCCGTCCCTTTTGACGTGGTTTACGCAGGCCAAACCTGCAGGGCGTTTGCGGTTCGGTTCAATGGCACAGCACACGCTTACCTGAACCGCTGCACCCATGTGGCGATGGAACTCGACTGGCAACCTAACCGCGTGTTTGACGCGACTGGTCAATGGTTGCTGTGCGCCAGCCATGGCGCCGCTTATTCGTCCGATACTGGCCAATGTGCGGGTGGGCCCTGCCATGGCGGGCTGGTCAAAATCAGCCTTGTCGACAAAGGCGGCGTGATTTATTGGCAAACGGCTTACAACCTTAAACCGCCAGAGTTTGGATAGCTGTCTAAACTACCCGCATGAACGACTCCAACCGACCAGAGCATGAAAACAATCCTTTTGATGCTGAAAATGCTTCAAAAAATGGGTCAAATATGCCTTCAGATCAATAAATACGGGCGCAAGCAGCTCCTGAAAATATAGCAAATAACATGTCAAAAACCGATCCGACGCAAACCCCTGGCTGGGAGCGCAGCACGCTTGAAAAGCTGGCTTTTGCCTCCTTGAACGAGCAAAAAGCCACGCGCCGCTGGAAAACCTTTGTGCGACTGTCATGGCTGCTGTTTTTTGTGGTGCTGGTTTGGATGGCCATGCACCGGGGCACACCTGTGACCAGCGCGACTGTCGCGCACACGGCGGTGGTTGAAATCAAGGGCGAAATCGCTGATGGCTCAGACGCCAGCGCCGAGTTCATCAACGCTGCCCTGAAGGCCGCGTTTGAAGACGAAGGCGCCAAAGCGGTCGTGTTGCTGATCAACTCGCCAGGCGGCAGCCCGGTTCAAGCCGGCATGATGAACGATGAGATTCGTCGCCTCAAAGCCAAACATAAAAAGCCTGTGTATGCTGTGGTTGGAGAAACCTGCGCGTCAGCGGCTTACTACATTGCCGTGGCAGCCGACCAGATTTTTGTCGACAAAGCCAGCATTGTTGGCAGTATTGGTGTGCTGATGGATGGCTTTGGCTTTACTGGGTTGATGGACAAGCTGGGCGTAGAACGCCGCCTGCTAACGGCTGGTGAAAACAAAGGCTTTTTAGACCCTTTCAGCGCGCAAACCGAAAAGCAGCGCGCCTTTGCCCAGGCCATGCTGAACCAGATTCACCAGCAGTTCATCAGCGTCGTCAAGGCCGGTCGCGGCCAGCGCCTGAAAG
>JANMIH010000569.1:0-13758 GCA_031375685.1 Polaromonas sp.
GTGTGCGACGGTGCACGCATCGTGTGGTTTGAGGAACTCGATGCATGGCGACAGACAAAATTTGAAACGAAATTGGATTTCAACGAGAAATTCAAATGAATATCGGGCGGGTGGGCTATCGGCTCACGGATTCAGGTAACAGCAAGGGTGACAGCGTCATGACTGCTGCGTAAATTTCTGGCATCGCATCGGTGGCGTATTTGTGGGCGATGAGGTTGCGCAATTCCCTGATTTTTATCAACTGGTCTGCCTGCGCCCACCCCCGCTTTTCAGCTCGGTATATGCGGTCTAAAACCGTGCTGGAACCCACCAATTCAATGTCGTCAACCAGGCGAAAGATGCGCTGAATGAGGATGTCTGAAAGCCGCGCAAACCGGGCGCTCAAAGATTCCAGCCGCTCAAGCTGCTCCGGTGTGGGCTCAAGCCATGCATCAAAGCCTGCGCAGCGTTCGAGCGAGTAGCCCAAGTGTTGGGCTGCCAAATCAATATCAGGCAGCGCTTGCTGAAGCAGGGCTAGTTTGACTTGCATGGTCAATTCAGGCGTACACCGGTTTGTAGTGCGAGTTGTGCAAAAGGTTTGCCAGGGTCTGCAAACACAGCCAGGTCAATTTTTCGTTCACCCAAGATGGGGCGCAATCTGGTCAATATGTCCAGTTTGCCCATTAAATTGATCTTGTCAGACAGAAGCAGCACATCAATGTCGCCGCCCTGCGCGTTGTCGTCTGCGCGTGACCCATGCAGATAAATATGCGCCCCCGCATCAACTTGCTGCACAGCAGATACGATGGCTAATTGTTGTTGCTGGGTCAGACGCATGAGCTAAGTTCAATTTTCGTGGCTTTATAAATCGCGACAGGCCAAATTTTACGCCCAAGCCTAGAGCGTCATGACTTGGGGTTCAAGGCAATCAAGCGCTGCGCAGACGCCAGGGTTTGCGACTCCGTCAGCATGCGCGCCACACCGAGTTGCCACGGCGGCAAATACAGGCCAAATGTTTGCTCAAGTTTAGTGCTGTTCAGGCGTGAGTTGTGGGGGCGCTGGGCTGCAGTCGGAAAGGCGCTGGTAGCAACTGGATTAATCGTTTTTACTATTATTTTAGGAGCTGCTTGCGCCCGTATTGATTGGTCTACGACGTATTTTGCGTACTCAAACCAAGTGGTTTCGCCGCTTGCAGCAAGGTGATACAAACCGGCATCATCAGGGCGTTCGAGCACGTGCGCAATCGTGTGGGCCGTCACATCAGCCAGCAGGTCAGCACCGGTAGGCGCGCCAAACTGGTCGTTGATCACATTGAGTGTTTCACGCTCTTGCGCCAGGCGCAGCATGGTTTTGGCAAAGTTGCCGCCGCGCGCTGAATACACCCAGCTGGTTCTAAAAATAAGGTGATTGGCGCAATGTGCTGCGATGCGCTGCTCGCCATCGAGCTTGGTTTTGCCATACACATTCAGTGGCCCGGTCGGGTCGCCTTCAACCCAGGGCTTGCTGCCGCTGCCATCAAACACGTAATCGGTTGAGTAATGCACCAGCCATGCGCCTGACTCGGTGGCGGCTGCAGCCAACACGCCGGGAGCCACCGCGTTGACGATTTGCGCAGTCTCTGAGTCGCTTTCAGCCTTGTCTACCGCTGTGTAAGCAGCTGCATTGACGATGACAGCAGGCGCAACCCGCCGCACCGTGTCTTTGATGCCGCTCAAATCAGTCAGGTCACCACACAGTTCGGTACTGTGGCGATCTAACGCCACCAGCTCGCCCAGCGGGCTCAGGCTGCGCTGCAACTCCCAACCGACTTGGCCATTGGCGCCGAAAAGCAGAATTTTCATTCAGAACGGCGGCTCAGGGCGGCTTGATAACGGTGCGTTTGCCATCGAGAGGCTCGATCCACACCTCTTTGGCACCGGCTTTGAGGTACAAGCCGGCCTTCATGTGCATTTCGGCCCAGGTGTTGCTGGGGGACATGATTTCAACGCACAGCTCGGGGGCTTGTGGGTAGGGGGTTTGGGTGCCAAATTGGGCGTAGCTGGCATTTGATATCCAAGCCACGTCTGCCACGCGCACGCCGTCGTCGGTTTGGATGCTGCACTCAATGATCACGATACCACCGCGCTTTTTACGCAGCTCACTAAAGATCTCGCCCTGCCGCTTGCCATGCAGGTTGGATGCTGGACTCATTTCAACTTTTCCCCACTTGCTCAGCTCGATTTTGAAAGGGAGATTTTGCAAGTAAGGGTTGTCTATCACTTCTTGCCAAGTCATTCCCATGCCGCGCTCCTGATTGATTTAAATCTCAAAATAATCATGGCTTGGCATACTGTTTGTTCGTCCAATCAAGATAACTGCCGTTTTGCACATTCGTTACCCAGTTGGCATTGGCCAAGTACCAGTCAACCGTTTTGCGTATACCTGTCTCAAATGTCTCTAGTGGCCGCCAGCCCAGCTCGCGTTCAATTTTGCTGGCATCAATCGCATAGCGCCTGTCGTGGCCCGGGCGGTCTGTGACGTATGCAATTTGTGACTGGTAGCTGTTGCCGTCTGCTTTGGGGCGCAGTTCATCCAGCAATTGGCACAAGGTATGGACGATATCGAGATTCGGCTTTTCGTTCCAGCCGCCGACGTTGTAGACCTCGCCCAGCCTGCCGCGCGCCAGCACCTGGCGAATGGCGCTGCAATGGTCTTTGACATACAGCCAGTCGCGTATCTGCTGGCCATCGCCGTACACGGGCAAGGGCTTGCCTGCCAAGGCATTAACGATCATCAACGGGATGAGTTTTTCAGGAAAGTGATAAGGGCCGTAGTTGTTGCTGCAATTGGTCGTGAGCACCGGCAAGCCATAAGTGTGGTGATATGACCGCACCAAGTGGTCACTGGCCGCCTTGCTGGCAGAATACGGACTGTTGGGAGCGTAGGCATGCGTCTCGGTAAAGGCGGCATCGCCCAAGCCCAGCGAGCCATACACCTCGTCAGTTGACACATGCAAAAAGCGAAAACTGGCCTTGGTGTCGCCCTGTAAACCGCCCCAATAAGCACGTACCGCCTCCAGCAGATGAAACGTACCGACGATGTTGGTTTGAATAAAGTCTTCTGGCCCGTGTATGGACCGGTCAACATGGGATTCAGCCGCGAAATTGATGACTGCGCGCGGCTGATACGTGGCAAGCAGCTTGGCAACCAGCGCTGAATCGCCAATGTCGCCTTTGACAAACACGTGGCGACTGTCACGCCCCAGCGATGACAGATTTTCAAGGTTGCCAGCGTACGTCAACTTGTCAAGATTAACAACAGGCTCGTCTGACAGCGAGAGCCAGTCCAGCACAAAGTTTGAACCAATAAAACCAGCGCCACCAGTTACCAAAAGCATGGGAGTCCCTATTGAACCAATTGCATAAAAAGTAAATTTTATACCGCGACTGGTTATTTTGACTGCCGGCTAGCAGCTACAAAATTAGCAACTTCTTAAAATTTTCATTGCCATTTGCAGTTTTTTTAACGCAAAATTCACTCAACTATCTTGGTGAACATATATTTTTAATTGCGTAAAAAATTAAGTGCGCGTTTAATTTAAATAAAATCCGATTCACCATAAGTTTCATCTTGTGCATAAATAACACGTCAGTTTTTTAAAGGAGATTTTCTTATGGGTATTCCAAATGAATTACAGCAACAGATTATTGAAGCTGAAGCCAAAGTTCACGAACTACGCGAAAAACTCAATGCACAGCTAAAAACTGAGCGACTGCAAGCTGTGACCGCTGCGAAAGAGCTGATCAGAATCCACGCGCTGACGGCAGCGGAGTTGGGACTCTCGGGGAAAAAGCCTGTCGCGCGCAAATCGAGCGACGGGCGAGCCATAGTCCCACCTAAATACCGCGATCCCATTACCGGAAAAACATGGACTGGTCGCGGCAAGACACCGGTGTGGCTAGCTGCACAAATAGCGACAGGCCGGGGTAAGCAAGACTTCCTAATTTAGGGCCAGTTCTGCTAGGGCGGTGTAACCCTCGTTTTGACCGGAATTCAAAAATGTATGCCGCGCATCATCTCGGCCATGGCGGTCGCCTCGGCTGACAAGCCCGGTTTGGCGCTCTTTTCACCCTTTTCGCCTTTGGCAGCGGAACTGTCAGGGAACATTCTGAAGGTGGTGTTCATCATGATCTGCGTCACACGTGGCGCAAGGGCATGCAGCAGAGCGACCGATGTGCCCAGTCGCGTTGCCACACGGGTTGGCTTGTTGATGCAGGCCTGCACCACCATGTCAGCGGCGGCTTCCGGTGCCAGCAGCGGCATGTTTTCATAGATTTTGGTGGGTGCTGTCATGGGCGTACGCACCAGCGGCATATTAACGGTGGTAAAGGTGATGCCCTGGTCCTGAAACTCGCTGGCGGCACACGCTGTCCACGCGTCCAGCGCGGCTTTGGAGGCCACATAAGCTGAAAAGCGCGGCGCATTGACCAGCACGCTGATGGAACTCAGGTTGACCACATGGCCTTTGCGTTTGGCGACCATGCCCGGCAGCAGCCCCATGGTGACGCGCAGCGAGCCAAAGTAGTTCAGCTGCATGGTGCGCTCATAGTCATGAAAGCGGTCGTAGCTGGCCTCAATGGCGCGGCGGATGGAACGGCCTGCGTTATTGATCAAAAAGTCAACGCCGCCATGGACTTCTTCCAGCGTTTTAACGAATTCTGCGCAGCTCGCAGCGTCGGCGATGTCAACCGAATAGGTAAAAACTTTGGCGTCCTTTCCAGCGTGGGCCATGATCTCTTTTTTAGCCTCGGCCAGCTTGTCCTCACCCCGACCGCAAATGATGGTGATGGCACCCGCTTCCGCAAATTTCATGGATGCCGACAAACCAATGCCTGACGAGCCGCCAGTGACCAAGA
The DNA here is from genome assembly GCA_031375685.1 of Polaromonas sp. Classification (GTDB taxonomy): domain Bacteria; phylum Pseudomonadota; class Gammaproteobacteria; order Burkholderiales; family Burkholderiaceae_C; genus Polaromonas. The sequence goes on from JANMIH010000569.1 coordinate 4,875, forward strand.
CCACTTTACCGCCCACGGTGCCTCTGAGCGAACGGTCAATGTGCAGCGCGGGGTCCAGATGGCGCTCCCAATAGTCCCACAAGCGCCAGGCGTAGTCATGCAGATTGGGACATGAAATGTTTGAGCCTTTCAGCGCAGCCGTCATGTCGCGGCTGTCAAACCGGGTGGGGTAGTTGATGAAGGTCATCATGTCTTCAGGCACACCAAGATCCTTCATAACCGCAGAGCGAATTCGGCGCACCGGCGCCAGGGCCATCAAGCCTTTTTTGACACTCTTTGGAATGAAGCCCAGCAGCGCCGCGTTGATGAACAGATTCATTTTGGGCGCGTGCGCAGCCTTGCTGAAAATGTCCAGTACATCGCCCACGCGGTAGCCCACCGGGTCAACCAGGTGGTAGCATTTTTTGCTGACGTTGGCCTGGTGGCTGATGTGGTTCAGGGCATCCACCACAAAGTCAACCGGCACGATGTTGACGCGGCCGCCTTCCAGGCCAACCGACGGCATCCACGGCGGCAGCAACTGGCGCATGCGCTGGATCAGTTTGAAGAAATAGTACGGCCCGTCAATCTTATCCATCTCACCCGTGGTGCTGTCGCCAACCACCATCGCAGGGCGAAAGACTGTCCAAGGCACTTTGCATTCTTTGCGCACGATTTTTTCACTCTCGTGCTTGGTTTTGAAGTACGGATGCTCATAGTTTTCAGCCTCTTCAAACATGTCTTCACGAAAGACACCCTCATACAGGCCAGCCGCTGCAATCGATGACACATGATGAAAATGCCCGGCTTCAATCGCCTTGGCAAACTCTACCGTGTTGCGCGTACCGTCGATGTTGACGGCGGTCTGGCTCTCCTCGTCAGCGCCCAGGTCGTACACGGCGGCCAGGTGGTAGAAGTGATCAATCTGGCCTTTGAGTTTTTTGACATCGTCAGCGCTGACACCCAACTTTTTGGTCGTCAAATCACCATGCACGGCCACGGCGCGGGTCGCGCTTACACCCCAATAGTCACGCAGGGCGGCAGCCTTGCCAGCACTCTCGGGGCGCAGCAGGAAATGCACGACGCTGCCTTTTCGCTCCAGTAGTTTTTTAACCAGGCGTTTGCCGATGAAGCCGGTGGCGCCAGTAACGAAATAATGCATGTTGTGATTCCTGTTGTTGGTAGCTGATGACGGATCAAGCTTTGATTCTTGCCTGAATCACGGGTTTTCCTATTCAGCGAAAACCCGCGCAAAAGCTGGCCAGTCTTTGCAATAGGCAGCACACCCTAGTTTTCTAGAAGCCCAAGCCTACCCAATCAGCAACCAGGCATTTACATTAATGCACATCAACGAATCAAACCTAACGGAGCATCCCATGGTCAAAAAACTTCAAAAAATGAGTGCCGACAAGGCAGCTAGCCCGCATCTGGCAAATGCCGTGAAAGAATCGGCCCAGCAGATCTGGCTGGCCGGTCTGGGGGCATTTGCCAAGGCTCAAGAAGGCGGTGGCAAGGTTTACGAATCGCTCATGAAAGAAGGCCTATCGATCCAGCGGAAAACACAAGCTGCGGCCGAAGAAAAACTGTCTGAAGCCACCAGCAAAATGGCCAACATGGCGGGCGACATCCAGTCCAAAGCCGGCCAGCAATGGGACAAGCTTGAGAATATTTTTGAAGACCGCGTGGCCAAGGCACTTAACAAGCTGGGCGTGCCGTCGGCCAAAGACGTTGAAGCGTTGATTGCCCGCATTGACGATCTGAACAAAAGCGTCCAAAAACTCAGTGCCAAAGCGCCTGCTGCCAAAACTCCGGCCAAACCGGCCGCCAAGCCAGCCGCCAAGCCAGCCGCCAAGCCAGCAGCCAAAAAAGCAGCTGCGCCAGCCGCCACTCGATCAGCCGCTAAAAAATCAGCTTGAAAACCAGATCAGTCGCTAAAAAGCCGCGCATCGGCCTGGCGCTAGCAGGCGGGGGACCGTTAGGCGCCATCTACGAAATCGGTGCCCTCTGCGCACTTGATGAGTCGCTGGACGGTATTTCTTTTACCCACCTGCACCACTAGATTGGCGTGTCTGCTGGCGGGTTTATTGCTGCCGGTTTGGCCAATGGCATGACGCCGCGCGAACTGTGCGCGGCCTTCATTGAAACCGACACTGAGCCGTCTGAAGTGTTTGATCCGGCTTGGCTGATGGTGCCGGCCTATGGCGAATTTTTGCGACGCAGCATCATGTTGCCCGGCTTGATGGCATCCAGCTTGTGGCGGGCTACCCTGGGTGGCAAAACGCTGCTCAACGCGCTTGAAGCGCTGGGCTCTGCATTGCCGACAGGCGTTTTTTCAAACGACGAGATTGACGTGCGTTTGACGCGATTTTTCACGCAACCTGGCCGCACCAACGACTTCCGCGCGCTCAAGGCCAAGCTGACACTGGTTGCGACCAACCTTGACAGCGGCGATGCTGCACCCTTTGGCCAGCCTGGCTGGGACCACGTGCCGATTTCAAAAGCCGTCCAGGCCAGCTCGGCACTGCCGGGGCTGTTCCCGCCGGTGGAAATTGACAACCAGTACTTTGTCGACGGCGCATTGAAGAAAACCATGCATGCCAGCGTGGCGATGGACGAAGGCATTGACCTGATGTTTTGCCTGAACCCGCTCGTGCCTTTTGACGCGACGCGGCCGCAACCGCTGGCGCAAAAGTTTGGCAAAAAATCAGCCACAGAAAAGCGCATCCCGCGCATCATCGACGGGGGTCTGCCCGCTGTGATGAGCCAGACGTTTCGGGCCATGATTCATTCACGGCTGGAGCTGGGCATGAAGCACTACGAGCACAGCTACCCCAACACCGACATCGTGCTGCTGGAGCCCGACCACCGCGACACCGCCATGTTTTTGGCCAACACCTTCAGCTACCGCCAGCGCCGCCAGATGGCCGAACATGCTTACCAAAGCACCCGGCACATGCTGCGCTCGCGCAAAACGACGCTGTCAACCCAACTGGCAAGGCATGGCATCACCCTGAACAACGACCTGCTAGACGACCCCAAGCGCCAACTGGTCGCGCCGTTGCCAGCTGTCACACGCGTGGGCCGGGCCATTGCGTCGCTTGAAGAAATCATGAATGACCTGAGCCGCTTGACCCAAGCCAAACCGCTGCTTGCTGGACATCCCTAATGGCTTGAGGTGTGCCGCTGGGTTAGAGTACAAAAAACTACGAGGCAGACACCATGGCGAAAAAAGCGCCCCGACGCACCGCAGAACGCATACTCGAAGTAACGCTGGAACTGTTCAACCGCTTTGGCGAGCCCAATGTATCAACCACGCTGATCTCGGCTGAACTGTCCATCAGCCCTGGCAACCTGTACTACCACTACCCGGCCAAAGACGAGCTGATCAACAGCCTGTTTGACCGCTATGAAAAGTCTCTGAGCGAGCTGCTCAACGCCAGCGACGGCGTGCGCAACGTAGAAGACGCCTGGTTCTTCATGCACACCCTGTTTGAGCTGATCTGGCAGTACCGCTTTTTGTACCGCGACCTGAACGATTTGCTGAGCAAAAACCGCAGGCTTGAAACGCATTTTCAGTGGGTTCTGAAAAATAAAACCCGGTCTGTGAAAGCCTTGCTTGACAGCATGAGCCGGGCCGGGGCCGTCAGCATTGACTCCCGCGAAGTCGAAGCCACCGCCACCAGCATGGTGGTGGTGCTGACGTACTGGCTGAGTTTTGAATACGTGCGTGACCCGCGCAAGGCGCTGGAGCCCGAAAACGCCCAGGCCGCCCTGCTGCGTGGCGCGCACCATGTGTTGAACCTGCTCGTGCCGTACCTGGAGCAAAGTCAGCGCGCACATTTGCAGGCACTTGTTAGCGCCTACACCAGCGTTCAGACAACTTGAGTAATATCGGTCTTACATTACAACGAAGGAGACAAAATGGCCAAATGGACCGCTTTCCCCCACCTGGGTGACTACAGCTTTGATACCGCCAGCTTGAAAAAACACTGGGCTCGCCTGCACCAGGGCGACTGCGAACCCCTGCCCAAAGACGCAGCGGTGTTGGCCGCCTGGGTGCTGTATCACAACGGCGAATTTCAAAAAGCGTTTGATGCAGGCATGAAAGCTGGCGAAGCTGGCATGTTGGGGGGCATCACGGTTGCCAACAAGGCTGCCTGTATTTACGCCAACTACCTGGAAACCAAAGAAAAACCCAAGCTCGACTTCTTTCTGGAGGTAGCCGAGCGCGCCGAAGCCCAGCAAAAAACCGATCCCAAAAACGCCAATGCCTACTACTGGCAAGCCTACGCGCTGGGCCGCTACGGCCAGGGCATCAGCGTGGCCAAGGCATTGGCGCAAGGACTGGGCACCAAGGTCAAGCAGGCGCTTGAACAAGCCATCAAGCTGCAACCCAAGCATGCCGATGCGCACATTGCACTGGCCGCTTTTCATGCCGAAGTGATTGACAAAGTCGGCTCACTGATCGGCGGCATGACCTATGGTGCCAAAAAAGACGTGGGTTTGAGTCTGTTCATCAAGGCGCTTGAGCTGAACCCATCGTCAGCCATTGCCATGATCGAGCAGGCCAACGGCATGGTCATGCTGGAAGGCGACAAAAAAATGAAAGACGCCACCAAACTCTACGAGCAGGCCGCCGCCAGCAAAGCCATGGACGCCACCGAGCGTCTGGACGTGGAAATGGCCAAGGCAGAGCTGGAGGATTGACAGGGGCAGCGCTTAAATTGCTCTTTTTTCAGGAGCTTCTTGCGCCCGGATTCATTGGTCCAGAGGCCAAAAATACCCTTAAAAAAGCCTGTTTTCAGGCTTTTTTTGGTTCTCTTCAGCCTTTCCAGGGCTTGCCGCGATAAAACGCATGCGCCGCCAGCCGCAGCATGGGTTTGTCACCTGATGTGTCGCCGTAAGCGTAGGCAACTTGTGCGCTGCTGCTCAAACCAAAGCGTTCAAGCATCCAGGCCTTCAGGCGCAGCACCTTTTGCTCGCCGTGGCAATTGGGCGTTTTCATCTGACCTGACAGTCGCCCATCGACCACCGCCATCTCGGTGCACAGCAGCGCGTCAAAACCCAAGTCCCTGGCTACGCGCTTCAAATAAATGTCAGGCGATGCACTGACCATCACGCAGAGGTGGCCTTGACTTCGGTGTTCGGCCAGTCGGGCCATCGTCCAGCCTTGCAACTGACCGGGGAAGTCGTTGGCCAGCCAGCGGTTTGTCCAGTCGTCCATCTCGGCTGTGGTTTTGTTTTGAAGGGTGGCCTGCATCAGCTTTTGCTTGGCGACATGGTTCGGAATCAAACGCAATGCAAAAGCAACCAGCCAGGGCAAGCACAACAACAACGCCAGCAAAAATCTGGGCCAGCCCAAGCCCCGCGCCAAAAACGGCATCAAGGTGTCGCGCTGTGTCAGCGTGCCGTCAAAGTCAAACGCGGCAATCACTACCGGTTGAGCGACAGGCTTGTCTAAGGGCATCGCACCTGCCCACAATACCGCTCACAAAACGGGCAACCCGTCATCGGCAGCCATTGGGGAATGTTGTACCAGCGTTTGTAAATCTCGCCCAGCACGCCTTGCCGGTAAGCCGGGTAGTTAAAGTCAACGCCTTGCACCAGGTAAAACGGCACGCCGTCTTGCGTGACTGTGATTGAAGAGACGCTCTCAAAATACGGTTTGTGATTAGCCAGATTGGGCACAGCGCCTGTGATGACGCGAATTGTTTTGCCCTGGTAAATCGAATTGCGGATAGATTTTAGGCTGCGCTGTATGTCCCTGTATTGATCCAGATCTGCCGGGTTGAACAGGAGTGTATAGCTACTGACGAGCGCAGATATCCCACAACACCTTACTACGGCTTTGTCGGTTTCGATCATTAAAGGGCATACAGTGGCAACTGTCATTTCAATGTTGCTGGCAGCGATTGAAAATTTAAGCTGTCAGCCTTATCTCCCGGTACGCGCCAGCAAATACATCAGGTCAAACACCAGCGCACGCGCTGCGACGCGATGCATCGGCGCACCTGCTTCGTTGGCTTCGCTTAAAGTGCCTTGGGCTGAAATAAATTTGCGGTTCGGCGGCTTGCTGTCATGCTCTTCTTTGTCCTCATCAACCTGCTCGTGGGTCATGCCGGAGTGGTGTGTAAAGGCCTCCGCCATGATGGCAACGACAGCAGCTCTAACGGCCTTTTTGTCGTTACTTGCCGCAACTTCAATCAACGTATCAAATTTGGGTGCGACAGCAGCAAACCTGGCTGCATCCATCAGCCCTGAATCAGGCCAGGTTGCCACATGCGCCTTGATGCGCCGCGCTATTTCTGCACTGTTGTATGGATTGGGCACCACGATGGCGGGGCCGTGACCGCTACAAAAACATAATCTTCCGCCAGTACTTGCGCCACTTGGTCTGCCACTGCACCCGATCGCGGCAAAATAGCGGCGTTATAGATATCTGGCGTGTCGCCTTGCATTTCCATCCATGCCGCGCCCGGTAGTTCAGTGCGCAGCACGCTAAAGTTGCCTTGAGCCGTGCGTGGTGCAATACCGACCATGGTTTTTGCGTTATTGATTATTTCGTAATTGGCCAGCCAGCCAAACACCACACGGGTAGGTCGCTTGACGTTTAAAAACGGCTTCCATTGGTTGGGGGAGTAAAGAGTTTTAGCAACGAAAGCTTCTTCTGCTGCCATTTCTGCGCGTGCTACAGCAAGGCTTTCTGGTCCCGTCATTTCGAGCCTTAGCGGCGCATGCTGAAAGGCTTGCGCATCCCACTTGGGTGCGCGTACAGAAATACTGCTGATTGCTTGACGTGCTGATGCCGCATTACGCAAACGGTAGCGGTATTCAAATAGGTTCTTGTCCCAGCGCAGGCTGCTTTTGACCAATGGGTCAATCAGGGTACGCGGCGTATAGCGCAACTCTTTTGACCGGCTCAAGTCTGCCGGATTAAAAAGGGTGTACACCCATTGGCCAGAACGGTCGTCCCAGCGCAGCGTGTCTTTGTCAGTTCCGGCTATTGCAGGGTGTGCCGCGATAGCAGCACAAGCCAGTACGGCGATGCGCAGTGATTGGGTTAGAGACTGCAGGCTGAAGCTGGTGCCCCAAAGGTTATTGGTTTTGTTCATGTCGTGTAACACCTGGTTCAGCGTGGGCTGGTTTCGCCGCACAAAGCGACTGTTTCTTGTACCGGGTTACCACCCGTGTCGAGCGCTGGGTTGCCGTTCCAATCTTTTTTGGAGCGTGTGGTTTTATAGCGTGCGCAGCACGAGTCGCCTTTGGCTCCACTATGTCGAACCAGGTCGCTTCATTGATTTTTTTTGTGATCGCCCGCAGTCCCAGCAAAAGTGGATCCGTACTGGCGGGGGCAAGTAGCGAGTGCGGCGCGGGTTGAAAGCTACCGCTGCATCCGTGCCAGCAGATACTTCAAATTAAACGCTAACGATCGTGCTGCAACACGATCGAGCTGCACTGATGGTGTTGGTGCACGTGCTTCAACCGCACTCGGGTTAACAAAGAGTCGCGCCAGGGGAGTGGCGGCTTGATCTTCGTCGTCTTCATCAAGTTTGAGGTGACTCAGGCCACGGTGGTGCGAAAAAACTTCTTTAAACAACTCGAAAACGGCACCACGGGCAGCTGGCTTGTTGTTTGCCTCCAGCGCTGGGATCAGCACATCAAACTGGCGATTCACGCGATCAAGTATGCCTGCGCTCATGTGGCCATATTTTGGCCAAGTCTGAACGTGTGACCTGAGTCTTCGGGCCAACTCCGCGTTGTTGTAGGGCGCTGGCACCTCAATGACGGGTGCCAATACCGCTACAAGTACAAAGTCTCTGTCCTGAATTTCGTCAATTTTCTGAGACCAAAAAGGAGTGTCAGGCAAATCATCCAGGCCCCAGGGCGCGTCGGTGCTGCCAGTCAGCTTTGCCCGCGCCACGCCGGGTAGTTCGGGCCTGAGCACGATGTAGCCACCCTGTTGGGTTCCGGGGTTGATTCCGCTGGGGTCAGTATTCTTAAGCCCAGGTGTCCAGACAAAACTGGTTTGATTGACTTTTTCATCCACACGAAGATTGGCAGACCAGCCTTTGGGGGCTTTTATGATCTCGTTTTCAAATCGCCTTTTTACTTCGAGCTGCGCAAACTGCTGTTTTGTCCATAGACCAGTTTCACTTTTAATGTCAGCAGGTATTGGGGGTAAGTTCGGAACTGCATAAACGGATGGAATACCCCAAATTCGAAACGTATCGATCGCTTGCTTGGCAGTTCGGGCGTTTGCAACGCGGTAGCGATAGCTAAAGCGGTCTCCGCTCCAGACTATCGCTGCGCTGATGCTGGGCTTTATTGCGTTTTGCTGAACGTACGTTCTATTAATCCACCGCTGGGTTTCTGCGTCCTGGAAGTACAACTTCCATGCACCCTCCTCTGCGTTAAAAACAGCGCTGTCCTGTGCGTGGGCAAAGCCTAGCGCTGATGTGACTACAGCTACGAATAAACAATGTTTTGACAAGGATTTCATTTTTAGCGCTCCGTGCGGTTGCATGCTTTTTGCTTTTCAAGATACACATGAAAGTGCGGGATCAGTACAAAGTGGTGCAATATTGAGAAAGGCACATTGACTCCCTTGGTTTCACAAAACTTTTTATAAACGTCTTTTTGTTTTGCGGTGGACACCGGGTTTTTGGCTCGGGTAAATGAGATGTCTATTTCCCGACCGTCGCGATGGCCGCGGTGCGGCGCACCCCAATTTCCTGTAATGTCATAAACGCCACCCCAAAAAAGGCTGGTTAGTGCAACATCCTTTCTGTAATTTCCCCGAGTTGGTTTTGGGGTATCTTAAAAACAGGCCCCTGCCGGGCCGCCGGAGGCACCCCCGGTCGTGCATGTACCCATGCATTACCCGCCGCCGGCAGGCCTGCATGGA
>JANMIH010000061.1:0-3333 GCA_031375685.1 Polaromonas sp.
AGGTCACGGTGTACCGCAGTGACTTCAAGTCACTTAAACACACGCTGAGCGGCAGCAGTGAGCGCACCCTGATGAAGCTGATCGTGGACGATGCCACCGACCGCGTGGTCGGCCTGCATATGGTGGGGCCAGACGCAGGCGAGGTGGTGCAAGGCTTTGCAGTGGCGATGAAGGCGGGTGCCACCAAAGCCGTGTTTGACAGCACGATTGGCATTCACCCGACGATGGCCGAGGAGTTTGTGACCATGCGAGAACCTGTTAAGAACTGATATGCCCTACTTACCCAGCTTCATCGCCCCCACCCGTTATGCCAATGCAGCCGCTGCACTGGCGCAGGTGCAAATGATTTACAGCCAGCAGATCGCCCACTTGCGAGGCGCCATGCAGCGCTACGTGGCAGGCGAAACGCTGCCCGGCCATGTGCGCGCCTGCTACCCGTTTGTTCGCATTCATACTGAAACGGTATCGCGAAAGCTGCAAGAAGCCATCGACACGGCGCAACTGAGCTACGGCTTTGTGGCAGGCCCGGGCCGGTTTGAAACCACCCTCACCCGGCCTGACCTGTATGCTGACTACTATCTGGAGCAGTTCACGCTGCTGTTGCAAAACCATGGCGTCGAGCTTGAAGTGGGCACCAGCACACAGCCCATCCCGGTTCATTTTTCATTTGCCGAGCATGACCACATTGAAGGCAACCTGAGCACCGCTCGCCGCACACTGATGCGCGACGTGTTTGACCTGCCCGACCTGGCCGCCATGGACGACGGCATTGCCAACGGGACGTATGAAGCCCGGCCGGGAGAGCCGCAACCCCTGTCACTCTTTACCGCAGCGCGGGTTGATTATTCACTGCAGCGCCTGCGCCACTACACCGGCACGTCGCCCGACTGGTTTCAAAACTTTGTGCTGTTTACCAACTACCAGTTTTACATCGACGAGTTTGTGCGCCTAGGCCACGCCGAAATGGCCAATCCGAACAGTGACTACATCTGCTTTGTAGAACCCGGCAATGTCGTCACACGCCGCGCTGGCTTGCCAGCGGTCACAGGCGACGAGCTGGGCGCGCAACCCCCACGCCTGCCGCAGATGCCCGCCTACCACCTGATGCGCGCCGACCGCACCGGCATCACCATGGTCAACATTGGTGTGGGCCCGGCCAACGCCAAAAACATCACCGACCACATCGCCGTGCTGCGGCCCCAAGCGTGGATCATGCTGGGCCACTGCGCCGGCCTGCGCAACAGCCAGCAACTGGGCGACTACGTGCTGGCCCACGGCTACGTGCGTGAAGACCATGTGCTGGACGAAGAACTGCCGCTGTGGATACCGATTCCCGCGCTGGCAGAAATTCAAAAAGCGTTAGAGACCGCCGTGGCAGACGTCACTGGCCTGCAAGGCAGCGCCCTGAAAAGCATCATGCGCACCGGCACCGTGGCATCCACCGACAACCGCAATTGGGAACTGCTGCCCGGCAACCAGCCGCAACGCCGCTTCAGCCAGAGCCGCGCCGTAGCCCTGGACATGGAAAGCGCCACGATAGCCGCCAACGGCTTCAGGTTTCGCGTGCCCTACGGCACCCTGCTGTGCGTGAGCGACAAGCCTCTACACGGCGAGATCAAACTGCCTGGCATGGCGAATCACTTTTACCGCGAGCGGGTTGACCAGCACTTGCGCATCGGCATGCGGGCGATTGAGCTGCTGCGGGCCGAGGGCTCAAGCCAGTTGCATTCAAGGAAGCTGCGTAGCTTTTCTGAGGTGGCGTTTCAGTGATCTGTGTGAATTAAGTTGGCTCACAGTTTTCGCCCAAGGGATTCACTAGAAACTAGCCTCCATGCCGTATAAGGTAACGAATGTGTTACCATGCAACATGCCGATCAAAGTTGAAGAGTACATCCGCAAGGAGGCATCCAGCCCCTACAAGCAATGGTTTGACAGCCTGACATCTCAGGCGGCCGCTAAGGTGACCGTTGCCAAGCTTCGTATGGAGTTGGGTAATACGTCCAGCATCAAGTGGTTTGACGGTATGGGCGAGTACGTTATCGACTGGGGACCAGGTTACAGGATCTATCTCGCCAAAGATGGCGACACGCTGATCGTCCTGTTCGGTGGCGGCACCAAGCGAGGCCAACAACGGGACATTGATAAAGCAAAAGCGTTGCTGGCGGAGTACAAGACTCGCAAAAAGGCGATGACCATCAAATCAAGCAGTAAGCACAAGGGGTAAAGCAATGGCACTCACCAGAAATTTTAAAGAAACCGTCCTGCAGCGTGTGCAAAGCGACGCTTCATTTGCGCAAGCTCTCCTAGACGAGGCTGCGACCTTGTTCCTCAACGGGGAACCGGAAACTGCTCGCCTGATTTTGCGCGACCTGGTCAATGCCACCATTGGTTTTGAACAGCTTGCGACATTAACAGCCAAGCCTAGCAAAAGCCTGCACAGGATGTTGTCGCCTACGGGTAACCCCAGTATGGACAACCTGGCAGCTATTTTTCGTGCAGTGCGCGAGAGGCTTCAAGTCAACCTGTCCGCGCACTCAATTGCGGCCTGATGACTTGTTCGACCCGGGGCAGCTTACGACGACATAGCTGAATACTGACTCTTGAACTCATCGCCACAAATCGGTCATCCGTTTGAGCCGCCAACTGGACGGCGGTTCGGATTGCAGCGCAAGCAGTCATTCAGGTGTAGCCTCTGCCGGGCTATGATGTTTACATTGCAAAATGTCGGACAGCTTCATCCGGTGCCAATGCGCCAAGATAGGCGGCAAGATAAAGGAAGACTGTAGTGACACTAGCGTTTCAGGAAAAACCTTTGCAAACCTTGGCTGCATGCGGTTTACCGCTCACTGGACTGATTTACATCCAGTGGCGGAATTCTGGTTTATCTGGTCGGATAAGCTGGGATTTCCAGAATATCAGACGGTCTACATCACGTTAGGCTGCTTGATGCGCTACCTCACCCAGTTCGCCGCACCGTTAATTGTTCCGATCGCATTGGCAGTCGCGGCTCCTATGTCCGAGCTAAACAGTGTTGGGTTACAGGCAGCTGTGGAAAACTTTTTGTATTCCTACCTTGCGTTTTCGGCACCACATTGGATTTGGTTGGCTGTATCCGGTGTTTTCGAAGCATCCGACAACTCAACCGTTGGAGGACTCTTCGGCTTGAATTCACTATTGGCGTGCGTAACTCTTCGAGGGTGTAAGAAGTTTTGTGTAAACGGTCAAATGGCAGGAAACTGCCGTCTTTCAAGAAAGAAGCGAAATGACCGTAACGAACGAACTGATCGACCGCCTGCTGGCGAACTACAAAAAGCCTGAAGACCTCATCGGTGA